>DATGUX010000380.1:0-2572 GCA_035300985.1 Fodinibius sp. | reverse complement strand
AGGTCTGCTAATACCTTGCGGTTGATCTCAATTTCTTTCTTTTTCAGGGCTCCCATTAGCCGTGAGTAGGTGGTATCATTTTGGCGGGCAGCGGCATTAATGCGTGTGATCCAGAGCTTCCGGAATTCACGTTTGCGTACTTTGCGGTCGCGATACTGATACAGCATCCCTTTTTCTACCGCATTCTTGGCAAAGCGATAAACATTATTTTTCTTGCCCCAGTAACCTTTCGCCTGCTTTAAAATTTTGCGGCGACGGCGACGGGAAGCCACCTTATTTCGTGATCGTGGCATTTGGTCTTATATTTAAAAGTTAATATTATTTGCTAATCGTATGGCAGCATCTGCTTGATATCCTTCTCATGCGTCTTGTCGACGATGACGTGTTTACCAAGCTTGCGCTTACGCTTACTGCTTTTTTTAGTGAGGATATGGCTTTTCCCAGCCTTTTTTCGCTTAACTTTACCGGAACCGGTAACTTTAAAGCGTTTGCTTACCCCACTGTGAGATTTCATCTTTGGCATAACGAAACACCTATATAACTGTTTCTTGAAATTAAACGGCTTCAAATATACGGATTAAAGTTTATAGAATAAACTCTAAAACCCTTGTTCTTTTATAAGCCGGTCACTGCTAAATTTTTAAATATGCTGGCAGTAAATGGACTGAGAACCAAGCCATGCGCTTATATTAGTTGCCTTTACCGGTAGGGGCCAGCATCATAAACATTCGGCGCCCTTCCATATTGGGCCTGGATTCAATTTCGCTGATATCCTCAAGCTCTTCAGCCAAGTCCATCAGCAGCTCTTTGCCGCGGTCGGTATAGAGCATATCACGGCCTCGAAACTGAACGGTAGCTTTCACCTTATCACCATCTTCAAGAAATCCGCGTGCATGGCGGGTTTTAAACTCCAAGTCATGGTCGTCGGTATTGGGACGAAAGCGAAGCTCTTTGACCTGAACGGTATGTTGCTTCTTTTTGGCTTCCTTTTCTTTCTTTTTCTTTTTGTACATATACTTGCCAAAATCCAGCACTTTGCAGACCGGGGGCTTGGCATTGGGCGCAACCTCAACAAGATCTAAGTCATATGATTGTGCAATCTCCCGGGCGCGTTCAATAGGAACAACTTCATGTTCCTTATCAGTGTCTTCGGGATGGATAACCCGCACTTTGGATGACCGAATTTCTTCATTCGATCGGGGACGATCATCATTACCCCGTGGTCGTCGTCTTCTGCGTCTTGCGATAGTAACCTCTTAGTATTTGATTAAATTTAAGTTAATGGTCAGGTACTTCTTTATTGGAAACTTCAGCAGTGAGATTAGAAATAAATTCTGAAAAATCAAAAGTTCCTATATCGCCTTCTTTGTGGCGACGTACGGATACCGTTCCTTCATTTTCCTCATCACTACCTACTATTAACATATAAGGAATTTTTGACGTTTCCGCATCTCGAATTTTTCCGCCTATTTTTTCACTTCTGGTATCTACGTTAACGCGGAGGCCTTTATTTTCGAGCTTCTTGGCACATTGATTAGCATAGTTATTAGAATCATCGGAAACGGGGATAACCTGAACCTGCTGTGGCGCCAGCCATAAGGGAAAGTCACCGGCAAAATGTTCGATCAGGATGCTGGTAAAGCGCTCCATAGAACCAAAGGGTGCACGGTGAATAATAACCGGACGGTGGCGGTTGTTATCAGAGCCCACATAAGTAAGCTCAAAACGCTCAGGCATTACGTAATCTACCTGTATGGTGCCCAGCTGCCATTTTCGACCAATTGCATCACGGATAATAAAATCAATTTTGGGTCCGTAGAAACTGGCTTCGCCGCGGCCAATGGTGTAGTCCAGCTCCTCTTCGTCGGCCACTTCTCTGATTTCTTGCTCTGCGCGGTCCCAGAATTCTGCTTTACCGCCGTACTTATCTTCATTGTCATCGCGGAAGGAAAGACGGATATCCACCGGCATATCAAAGATGCCGAATACCAGTTCAGTAAGATCAATGACGTTTTTAATTTCGTCCTTCAGCTGGTCGTGCGTGCAGTAGATGTGCGCATCATCCTGAGTAAATCCCCGAACCCGCGACATCCCGCTCAGCTCGCCGGATTGTTCGTAGCGGTATACGGTTCCGAACTCGGCCAGCCGCAAGGGAAGATCGCGATAGCTGTGCAATTTATTCGAATAGATCCGGTGATGATGGGGGCAGTTCATGGGTTTCAACAGATACTGCTCATCATCCACGTCAATAGGATTGTACTGCGACTCCCGGTAATAGGGAAAATGGCCGGAGGTACGGTACAGATCAAGATTGCCGATGTGCGGGGTGATAACCTCCTTATAGCCGCGTTTCTTCTGTTCCTTGCGCAGAAATGCTTCCAGCTCCCTCCGGATGATCGTGCCCTTTGGCAGCCAGACCGGCAGGCCCTGACCAATCATAGGGTCGATCATAAAAAGCTCAAGTTCTTTTCCCAGCTTCCTATGGTCACGCTTTTTAGCCTCTTCAACACGCCGGATATATTGTTTTAGCAGCTTTTGTTTAGGAAAGCTGATGCCATAGATGCGAGTCAGT
>DATGUX010000379.1:0-3795 GCA_035300985.1 Fodinibius sp. | reverse complement strand
ATTTCCCTTATGGGGATAGCTTGCGTTATACCGTAGGAGATTCGGTTCTTTCTGCCAATAAAAATATCATCCGTATAGGGAGTCCCAATCCTTTCTTCATAATTATCAATGGCTGGATCCGGAATCAAAATTTTTTCTCTGTCAGCAGTGGCTGAGCGTGCCATGCCCACCCATTCAAAGCTGTTAAAGCGATCGTTGCTGGCGATAATGAGCCCGCCGCTGATGCCGGGGTTAAATAGGGCATCCGTAATAAAGAAAGGCCGGCCTTCAAGTCCCTGGGTATTTGCCAGTCCGCGAGTAATCATGGGGAAGCCTTTGGGAAATCCAAAAACATAGAGAAAGGAACCGGTTTGTATATTTTCTGATCGTCCCATTGGAAAGGGTATACTGTTGTGGCTTTGATCCGTTACCGTTTTAAATTGTGCCGTGATTAATGCCAGATCTGCCAGGGTGTTTTGGGCAATGACTTCAAAGGTGCTAAAATTATTGGGATCAAAAATAAAATTGTTTTGTCGCTTTTTTATGCTAATTGACTGTACAAAGGTATTGGGTGGGGCCACCTCTTCCGGAAAGTAAGAGATCAGCGTATCAGGGGAGGTAACGGCATGTGCGCACGTAATCAGCAAGCTTTGGCCGTCGGGTTTTAGATCTAATATAATAGAAGTACCGGCGGTGCTTTCCTCCGACGTCTTTTTTTGAGAGGCAATGTTTTCCAGTTTATTCGACCGGATGCTCTCTAATCTTGTTGAGGGCTTATCAAATAGGTAGGTTGCATAATAGCTGGTGGAGATAATACGTACCGTTGACCGTTGAGCACGGTTTAGTAATTGCGCCACGTCGCGGGTGGGGAAGGCGGTAGTATACTTTTGAGAAAACGAAGTTGTTTTGCGCGGGCTTGCAGTTTGCTGTGGACTACTGCACGCAACGATCCCGATAAGGGGAATTAATAATATGAAGGACAGCCATTTAAACATTACGCTTGGTATCTGTTTAAATGCAATATATTAAACAATTATAAAAGTGAAGCAGTTTTTTACATAGAGTTATAATGCAGCGTTCAGCTTGCGGGCAGACGATTGTTTAGCCAGTAGTACCGCTATGCTTCAGTTTGTTTTTCTGTTGGCTTTTCCATTTCGACATTACTGAGATAAATGATGGCATCCCCTTCGCTGGGCAAAGGAGAAGAATCAACGGTAAATGGTTGGATCTCTTTTTCCCCTTGAATGATAAATAAGGGAATATGATTGGCTGTCATCTGATCAAACTCTTCTTGAGTCAGGGATTCTTCTATCTCCATTGTTCGAACTTCGCTGCCTTCTTCTATGTGGGTAATGAAGTTGTTATAGGTCAGTTCTTCGTTAAAAAGAACGCGGCCGCTCAGGTTATCCGGGATTTCCTGATTGGCGCGTACTTCTTTAGTGGCGCCTGCAAGTTGGAAGACTTCGGATGTTCCAAAGATTTCCTTAAATCGAATAGCCGCCAGCGAGTTTACTTCGTCATTTGGCGTTAAGGCCAGTAATTTTCCAATACCGTCGAGATCTATATCATCGATGGCATATTCCGAAAGAACGTTGCCATAGTATGTATTAAGGTCTCTGTTACGGGATTTATTGATATTTGACCAGTTTGAGTCGGCCAGCAGCACCTTAAAGTTACGCTTGTGGAGTATCTCTGCCAGTTCACGTGCCCACCAGTGGGCTCCGATAATCAGAAAACCGCGAGGGGTAGGTTTGGCAACACCCAATTTGCGCGCTGCCCAAGAGGCGCTAAGTCCATAAATGGTTACCGTACTGATAATAATGATCAGTACGATAGGGGCAAGCTGACCGGCATCGGAGTAGCCGTTTCGAACCAGTTGAAAGGCGAAGAGGGAGGAGATTGAGGCTGCAACGACACCCCGGGGGGCCATCCAGCAGAGGAACAGTTTTTCCCGGATATTCAGTTGCGATCCTATTGTTGACAGATACACGCCGAGCGGTCGTGCGATAAAAATAAGTATGAGTAAGAAAGACAGGATATTCCAGTTGAGGTTATTCAGCAGGTCGGCCAGTTCAACACGTGCGGCCAGTAAAATAAATAGAGCAGAGAGCAAAAGAAGCCGCAGGTTTTCTTTAAACTCTACGATATGATGGATCCGGGCCGATTTCTGATTAGCCAGGGTGATGCCCATGACGGTTGTCGCCCATAATCCCGATTCGTGTTGCAGGTAGTTTGAAGCCGCAAATGCTACCAACACAAACATCAGTGTGACCGGATTTTGCAAAAAATCGGGCAGCAGGTAGCGTTTAAGCAGCATATAAATGATACCTGCTCCGGCCAGCCCGACCAGAGTTCCAAAGAATACGGTTTTGAAGATACTGCTTAGTGCCAGGTTAATGCCTTCTGACAATCCGCCGGCAATAATGACTTCAAAAACCAGTACCGTCAGCATGGCACCGATAGGATCGATCACAATGCCTTCCCAGCGCAGCACAGAGCTTACCTGGCTGGTGGGACGTACCTGCCGGAGCAGCGGAATGATAACAGTGGGGCCTGTAACCACTAAAATAGCCCCTAACAGAATGGCCAGGCCGGTGCTCATCTCGAACAGGTAGAAAGCGGCAAAGGCACTAATCACCCAGGTAACGATGACTCCTATGCTCACTAACTTAATTACGGTTCCGCCGATATTTCTAAGCTCAGAGAAGCGCAAACTCAATCCGCCCTCAAAAAGTATAATACCCACCGAGAGCGAAATGAAAGGGGGCAGGATATCGCCCATCAGCGCATCGGGATCTAACAGACCCAATACCGGTCCTACAAGAATACCCGCCAAAAGCAGCAGGAGAATAGCGGGAAGCTTTGTACGCCATGCCAGCCATTGGGCACCAACGCCAAATAATACAACGAGAACTAAACCAATTAGTAGGTGTTCACCCATAGCGTATTGCGGGTTTTAAGATCAGTTTTTTTAAATGGGCCGTAAAATAAACAAATCACATTTTAATCAAAGTAAATATTTCTACAAACTGGATTTTACTTTTTTTTATTAAAAATATAAAATAAGGTAAAGAGAGATTTTTTTTGCAATTCTTCCTCCTTTGAAAGTTATTTCAGCTTGTTACATAAATAGCTTTGTATGTGTTCCTACTTTACTGAGGATAAAAAGATTTAGTCCTTTTTTTAAAAGGTCAATTTACCGATATTAAGCCATTAAAATGACTATTCTTGGTGGAATAACCATCAATTTCTGGGGTTACTTGGGATATAGCTAATATTAATTTTTTAAGATCTGGAATTGTGGCAACAACTATAATAGATAGAATTACTGGTTTTTTTAGAAAGGATTCAGCGGCCGGCATGATGCTGCTTTTTGGAACAATCCTTGCCTTATTAATAGCTAACAGCCCATTGCTGGACTGGTACCTTCATATGCTGGAGGATGTTCATATCCAACTGGGATTTGGCAATTTTATTATTGATAATAATATTCACTATTGGATCAATGATGGTTTAATGGTCATCTTTTTCCTTCTCATTGGATTGGAAATAAAGAGGGAGCTCAAATACGGGGAGCTCTCTTCCGTTCAATCTGCCTTATTGCCTGCAATAGCGGCCGTAGGCGGGGCCACGATACCTGCGCTTATTTTCTGGGGATTTAACAGCGGTACGGCTTATATGGATGGGTGGGCCGTTCCTATGGCAACAGATATTGCCTTTGTCATCGGGGTGCTGGCTCTGCTGGGCTCGCGCGTGCCTGTTTGGGCAAAATTGTTTGTAACGGCCATAGCTGTTGTTGATGACCTTATTGCCGTA
>DATGUX010000378.1:0-3564 GCA_035300985.1 Fodinibius sp. | reverse complement strand
GTGCATAAACATACGGAACTCACCTTCAGCACTGAGCGTACCTTCAATAGCTGTTTCATAATATTGATAGCCTTCCAGCCCCGAACGCAGGCTCTCTTGCATTATGGGATAGTTGAACGATAACTTAAGACAAGCTGACTTTGACTCCACCTTCTCTTTATAGGTTTCCAATACCTTCTTGAGCATCCGGGGATGAAAAACATCCTCTTTGAAATCATAAAACCGACGAATAATCCGGCTCATATTGATTCCTTTGTGGTCAGCGTCAAGCCCTACATAACCATCCACCGAAGTTTCAAGCGTGATCAGCTCGCCATCGGGACGAGGATACTTCAGGGGAATCCGGAAATTAGAAATACCTACCTGCTGGATGGGCACATTGGCTCCCTGAATCAACGAGGCCGGCCCGTTCTGCAGGTCAGGCAGGCTCTCCTTATATTCCTTTGAAGCCGTAAATGTAGGGTCATAATATCGTTTCAACTTAGTAGAAATCATTCGTTCGCTATATTATTCAAAAAGGTTATCTCATTCGGTACCAATCTGCTTAATCGATATTTACAATATTTTTCCTGCTTTCGTTCCACAGCATATCGTTCAGCTTTTATAAAAAATTATCTCTCGCAGACTACGTTCCGGGCCCCGAAAATGAATTATTTTTGCTGAAAGCTAACTATTTTTCATTGCTGTCTGTAATATCAGCTCCTAAAACGATCTGTAATATCGGAAGGTTCCAAAATATCAACTTAATTTATGACCATTGAGGGTTATTTTCAAACCATTCTTATAACCATTTAGCCTTTGAAGGATGTTCCTTTACAGGGGAATCATAATATTTTCGTTTTAGCCAGAACGATACATTCACCAATGCTATTAGCACGGGCACCTCAATCAATGGTCCTACAACCGTGGCAAAGGCTTGTCCGCTGCTTAATCCAAATACTGCAATGGCTACGGCAATAGCAAGCTCAAAGTTGTTGCCCGCGGCGGTAAATGCAATGGAAGCATTCTTGTCATACTCAACTCCCATAATCTTGCTGACTGCAAAACCGATAAAATACATAAGAACAAAATAAAGGATCAGCGGAATGGCAATGCGCACCACATCCAGTGGAATTTGCACAATGAGTTCTCCCTTAAGGCTGAACATGACTACTATGGTAAATAACAATGCAATGAGGGTCATAGGCGAGATGGCCGGCAAGAAGGTCTCCTCATACCATTGCCTGCTCTTTAGCTTCACCAAAATCAACCGGCTCAATAAACCGGATAAAAAAGGAATACCCAGATAAATGGCTACACTTTCAGCTACGGTTCCAATAGAGATATCCACGATGGCTCCTTCAAGGCCTAACAGAGCCGGCATTTTGGTAATAAAAAGCCAGGCATAAAAGCTGTAGGCAAAGACCTGAAAAATGCTGTTCAGTGCTACCAGTCCGGCACCATACTCGCTGCTGCCCTCGGCCAAATCATTCCAAACCAAAACCATGGCGATACAACGGGCTAAGCCGATCAGGATAAGCCCCACCATATATTCCGGATAGTCCTGTAGAAAAATAACTGCCAATACAAACATGACGATCGGTCCTACGATCCAGTTTAGCACCAAAGATAGACTCAGCACTTTAACATCTTTAAAAACTTTAGGCAGCAGCTTGTAATCGACTTTGGCGAGCGGTGGATACATCATCAGAATCAGTCCGATGGCTATTGGAATATTCGTAGTCCCACTGCTGAAGCTGTTAATGAAGGTAGAAGCTGAGGGAATAAAATATCCTATTCCCACCCCTATGGCCATGGCTACGAAAATCCAAAGCGTAAGGAAACGATTCAAAAAACCCATTTTTTTTCTTGGTGCAGACATAAATTATCCGTTTGCTAAATTTATTTGATTCTCTTTGTTATGGCTCTGTGAAAGATTAGTGAACTTGTGAGATCAGGTAGTACATCTCAGTTGCGATCTGCTCGCAACGCCGGTCGTAGGTTTGGGCCTCTTGGTCTGTGCCATCGGACTCTTTAGGATCGGTGTATGGGACGGAAAACCGCTCCAAAGCGCCCGGCACAAACGGACAGTTATAATCGGCCTCCGAACAGGTCATAATTGCCGCAAAGTTTTCGCGAGGATTGCTGGCAGCCTCAATGGTTTTGGAGAAACAGATTAAAGCTTTTGTCCCCTTTCCTACAAAGACTTTGTAGTGCGGATTTGTTCCGCCCGGATTCACAACCTGGAAACCTGCCCGCTCAATGACCGCGACCGCACGGGGATTGAAGGCAGTAACTTCTGTTCCGGCTGAAAACAGATCGATGCCTTCCAGTCCAAGATACTCAGCCATTGTTGCTGCCCATATTTGACACAACTGGCTGCGCCGACTGTTATGTGTGCAGATGAATGTGAGCTTTGCGGGCTGACCTGATTTGAAGCGATCCGAAATAAACCTGGCTATTCCCCGAAGCTTCCCTTTTCGCTGCTCAGGAATTGCAGAAGTCTCTTCCCTAATGTTTGTAATATATTTTTGTAGCTCTTTGAACATTGTATAAAAAAATCAGGCGTTTACCGCCAAAACAGAATATGAAAGCAAGATGTTATGCGGAACGATGACCATGATTCCAGCACTTAGCAACAACCTGAACCAGGTGCACAGACAGAGTCCGAACTTTCTAACACTTCAATTTTATCATCCTGTCCTCTCTTCTCGCCATCTGGTTTCCGGGCAAAAACAGTGATGCTGTAAATACCCGTTCCCCCGTCGTTAAAGGCTTCGATTTCGGCTTCGTTCAAATAACGGCCCAGAACATCCTCCGGAATAGTGATAGGCTTTTCTTTTTGGAGGGTAATCTCCTCAAAACCAAGCTCTTTGATAAATCCAAGATATGTATCTTTCTGGATAGCACCGGCTACGCAGCCGGCATACATTTCGGCATCTTCTTTAAGAGCCTTCGGTAATTGTCCCACCAACACAATATCAGAAATGCTAAAATGTCCGCCGGGCTTTAAGCTTCGATATATTTCTGAAAACACCTTTTGTTTGTCCGGCACCAGATTGAGCACACAATTGCTCACAATTACGTTCGCAATATTATCGGCAACAGGCATCTCTTCAATATCTCCCTGACGAAATTCCACATTATTATAGCCAAGCTTTGCCGCGTTTTTACGGGCTTTGGCAATCATCGATTCGGTAAAATCGATGCCCAGTATCTTGCCGTCGGGGCCGGCCTCGTGACGGGCCACAAAGCAATCGTTACCGGCGCCGGAGCCCAAATCAATGACCGTATCTCCGGCCCTTATTTTTGCAAACTGAGTGGGCAGCCCGCATCCCAGTGCAAGATCTGCATCCGGACTGTAGCCCTTAACCGAGCTATAATCATCGGTCATAATGTTGTACACTTCATCCGAACGGCCGCCCGCTCCACAGCAAGAACGCACATTATGCTCAGCCGACTGTTTACTTATTTCAGTATATTTTTCTTTAACCGTTTCTTTTAGTTCATCGGCATTTTTAGTGGTAATACTCATATTAGCAGCAGTCATTTTGTGTTGCAGTTGTCAAACGATTGGTGAGTGGG
>DATGUX010000377.1:0-4844 GCA_035300985.1 Fodinibius sp. | reverse complement strand
CGTTGTCGTTTGGCCGGCCAGTTTGTAATATAATCTTTATTTAACATCGGATTGTTTCTTTCTATCATTCTAAGAGTTCAGCGTGAAGCCATATAGCAAAAATGGGTGTGATATAACAGCAGGCGTGGATAAATGGACTTTGCCCGTTACCGCTGTTTTGCAGCTGTGCTTTATTCATTCAGCACCTATAACACTTGCTTGCAGAGTTAGAAGGAAAGGGCTTAAGGATCAGGAGTACCGGATGATTTTCTCTGCAATTACTTTGGGCACGTCCAGGCGTTGCTGAATGCGTCCCACAAGTGCTTCTTCCTGGCCCTTGGTATATTGCAGGTCTTCCTCAGTTAGCTGGGCAAAATTTTGTTGAAGTTTCACTTTCTTTGACGGCCAGTTACCGTTGATATCTAATTTATCCATATATTGTATAATTAATGTTAAGTGATTAGTTGGCTTTTTTCGATCAGAAGCCACTGTTTCGGGGATTCTTTTCCTGAGTGGGGTGAATCTTTTAGCGGCTACTTTTGCTCTCTGCTCTTCTTTTCGGATCCATTTACAGTATAAGGAGAGGGGGCTTTTTCACGATCGGCTATGTTACCCACTAAATTGATCTTGTTCATACTATTTAATCAACAATTAGCTTTTAGTTGCCCTGTTATCATATTGGTAGATTTCATGAATGGGAGGGTCAAACGCGATATTAGCGCGAGGGCACTGACTGGCTTGTATTCGTTTGGCTAAACTCAGATCCCGTTTTTCTGCATTTAAAACAATGGCTCCTTTTTCAGTAATCGTGATCCGGGTAGAGAAAGCCGGAATCGCAAAAAAGCGATCGGCGTCGCCTTCTAACAAGCTGCTCCTAAGAATAATATACTCAGGTTGTCCATTCGAGTCGTCATAGAAAATGTCTACAATATCACCCAGAATTTCCCCGCGGGCACTTGTAGCAGAGCTCCCAACTGACTGTTTTAATATGTTGGCCGGTAATAACTTGTCCATTACTTAATTCACGTGGACTTAGGGATTGACTTTTTTTTGGCAATCGTAGTTAAGCAATAATTCAATGCTTTCCGCATGGGTGAACAGGCTGTCATCCTGAACGTTAAGAGCTATCTTTTTGAAAAATAAAGAGCTTCATTTTTCGAATGCTATGGAGCTTTACAAAAGTAGTTTAATGAGAACATTTATTTTTTGTGTTACTAAATAGTGATTTGACGGAGCCTTTCATATAAAAGAGACTGTGATTTTTCTGTAGTTCAATTTGCTATACTGCAAAAATCGCTGACTTGTATCTTATTCTTAGGGGCCACGCATTATCCAATATTAAGAAGATATGGAGGATTTGAGCCAACCAACAAGGGCTCACTACGCCGAAGCCCGGGGATTGGGAGTAACCCTGCTTTGTGAGGGGGCGAAGCAGTATAAGCACAGATTAAAAGGAAGGCTGCTGTGGTTTTCTGCGCCAATCAGTGGCCTAATAAATATAAGTTGCTTGTTGGATTAGGTTTATTAGTAAATTAATTCATTGATAACTACATTAGATTCTACATTATTTTTATCCGAGCGCTTCGTAAAAGTATACTTAGAACATCCTTTCTTAAATAAAAACAATTTATAGCGTTTTAAGGGAATTCCATTTCCGTCTCAGGAGTAGAACTCCTTCCAAACACTGGGTTTTGCACATAGCTCTTGCCAATAAAAATGATACATTACTTCTCTATAGCCGGTGATTATTCGATGGAAGCTCCCAAAAGGGAAGAAAGAAAAGGGATCAGCTTTTACAGATAGGGATGAGTATCAATCAATCAGTTCGTTATTGATGGCATAGCGGGTCATTTCTACATTCGATTCCAGGTGCATTTTTTCTTTTATGCGTGAGCGGTAGGTGTGGATGGTATGGGAGCTCAAATTAAGCTCGTCGGCAATTTTACTGATGGCCATACCCTGGGCTATCATGCGTAACACCTCAAATTCGCGATCCGATAAGGCTTCGTGCAGCTCTCCATTATTCTCGCCAAACTGTCCCGCCAGTAACTCTGCCGCATCGGGAGTAATATATTTTCTTTTCTGCCGGGTAATCTTTCGGATGGCTTTGACCAGTTCCTCTGATATGCTGGATTTACACAGGTAACCGTGTGCGCCCGCCTTTAAGGCTCGTACGGCAAACCGTTTTGCAGGATGAATGCTGAGAATCAGGATTCGAAGCTCCGGAAATAGCTTCCTGATATCTTTTAAAAATTCAAGCCCGCTTTTGCCGGGCATAGTAATGTCAAGGATGAGCAGGTCAGGCTGTTTGTTTTGTAATAAGGATAAAGTCTTGGCAGCGTTTCTTGCTTCAGCCACTACTTCTATATCTATCTCGTTATGAAGCGTCTTTTTTACTCCTTCTCGAATCAGCGGGTGATCATCGGTAATTATAACTTCAATCATATCTAAAAGTTGAAACACAGTTAAAAATTTGTAGCAATTTTTGCTAAAAATCCGTGCGTACTATTATAAATGCGATCACTTTGATATCTTAATAAAGATAGCGAAACATAGCTGACACCATGAAGGTGTTTTATTTCTAAATGGAAACTCTCTTCTCTATATCATTAACAAATGCGTGGTTGATTTATAATACAATAACTAATAAAAAGTTCCCTAAACCGCAACAGGACTGTCAAACCGATTTGGAATTATTCTCGTACATAGTATGCCAAGGGAAGTTTTGTCAAATATGACTGTCCGAGCGAAGCCAAAGGTTGCTGTTTAAAGCCTGCGATTGCTCACTGCTATCATCCTGATTTATCGGCAGATTAAAGTCCGGGATGGCTAAAGACTATTTGTAATGTATTTGTCCGGCAGCCGGCGGAAAACTTTATGAGAATGAAAGAATAGCTTTTTCAGAGTATCGAAATGAATAATCCGGATAAAGATAAACCATAAATTTCATTTGGGTCCTATGACTACTTATAAAGCGATCGAAAAGTTAGAAACAACTCAGGAGGCCTTAGCTAATCTGGGTATTTACGCACTCGAGAAGCAGGATCTGAAGTCTATTCTGAACCGGGCGATTGACATATCCTGTATCATTCTTCAACAAGATTGTGCCGTCATTTTTTCCTTTGATCAGGAAGCGAATACCTTGCAGGTAAAAGAGCAGGCCGGCTGTGCTGCTGCCAAAGATCCCTTAGAGATAGTTAATAAGTGGGATATCGGTTATGCCATACAACAGGAAGAGCCCACAGTGGTAGAAAATTATAATAGTGAAGAACGTTTTCAGCTATCACCTTTTTTGACAGACCAGGACATTAAAAGCAGTATCAATATTGTAGTAAAAGGGAGTGGAGATAGCTTGGGGCTGTTGGGCTTTTACTCAAAAGAAGAAAAAATATTTACTGAACAGGAAATTCACTTTCTGCAAATTGTAGCTAATATGGTGGGGATGGCGATTGAGCGCGACCAGCACCGTCAAGAACTCAACGCTGCAAATGAAGGCTTACGTGAAGAGATGCGCCGCAGCCGCCGCTACCAGCGTGAGATTCTGAAGAACAGTGTCTCGCAGCGATGGGAGCTGGGGAGCTTTCTGCATGATAACCTGGCCCAGCTGCTGGTATCGGCACAAATTAATATAGATACGATCAGGAAAAATTTTTCAGACCCGCCGGAAGATATTTTGAAAGAACTGACAGAAATAGATCATATGCTTGAGGAAGGGATTTCGGGCATCAGAAACCTGACGAGCTATATTATCCCCATTGATATGGAAGAAGAGGGGGTAGCCCACGCCTATCGGTTTCTTATAAAGCAGACGCAAAAAATACATGACATACGCTGCCATCTGGAGACGGGAGAAGTAATCCATGAGATAGAGAATATAGAAGTGGCTACCAACCTGTACCATATTATACAGGAGGCCATTAAAAATGCGGCTGTCCACGGTCAGGCGGATCATGTAAATATAAAGATGAGCAAACCCGACGGTGAGCTGATTATTCAGATTGAGGATAACGGCTCGGGATTATCCGATAAAAGCAATAAAGAAGGGGGCAACGGGCTTAGAATTATGAAGCATCGGATGGATCTGCTGGGAGGAAAGTTTCTTATTGAAGATAAACCGGATGCAGGAAATACCGGGACCATCATTACCTGTACGCTCCCCCTCAAATACCTGACGGAAAAGGATGCAAAGCCTATGGAGGATTAGATTTTGCCGGCCGGATAGCACGGGAAACTAATGGGGTGGCGAGTCCCGAATGACGGGTAAACCATCCATAGCACAGACTTATTTTCCTGCAAAGCAGCGGATCGAGATAAATCTCGATCTACAAACTCCGTACGTTTCCCGTTGTTCGATAATGAATTGCCGGTCTATGGATGGAGATAGCTTTGGTTTCTAAACTTAGCTCTGAGAATTCGGAGCTAAGTTTTACCCAATAGCGCGGGAATTCATTTCCGTGTGCATAGATCGTAGCCTCCCTCACCCGTGGGCCTTGAAATACCGGGCTACTGATCTTTGCTAACGAAAACCCTGATGAAGCAGGGTTAACAGGCTAATTAGTTCTGGCTCTAATGAGGATGGTTTTTTTAGACTACGTTTCACCGCTAACACTTCGTGCCTGTTGCCGCAGAGCGGCTATTCACGGCCTTAGCCTTGCTCAAAATCTGATTTACCGTCGCAGAGCCGTGCCTGCGCATCGATTGATCCAAGCTTCGGGCAGGCAGGTGACGGCAGAAGATGAATGATGGGATGGAGAGTCTCGAATATTCTGAGAATCCTCAATAGCGCGGGAATGAATTCCCGCGAGGCCACAACCATGCATCCTGTACCTTGCTACCTGTATCCTGTAACCTGAAACTTGCATCCT
>DATGUX010000376.1:0-3844 GCA_035300985.1 Fodinibius sp. | reverse complement strand
GTCGCCGGCGATGATGATATGGTCATTTACCGGAATTCCCAGCAGCTTGCCCGCCTTGGAGATACGATTGGTTAGCTGTCTGTCGGCTTTGGATTCTTTTTGATTGCCGCTGGGATGATTGTGCAGCAGCAAAACACTGTTCGCCTCATTCATCACCGCTTGGCGCATTACCTCAGCGGGATCCACAATAGTTGAGGTAGACCCGCCAGAACTGATTTTTTTATAGCCCATCACAACCTTGGCGTTATTTAGGAAGGCTACGATAAAGACTTCTTTGGTGAGGTCTCGCAGTTTGGGACCAAAATAGGCCACTGCATCCCGAGGAGAGGTAATCTGCACCTCTTTACCCAATTCAGCGACCTGGATGCGCCGAGAAAGTTCAAATGCCGCTTCCAGCGTCAGTGATTTCACTTTACCCATGCCGGGAATAACCTTCAGGTCTTGCCAGTCTTTGCGGGCCAGATAGCGAAGGCCGTCAAAGTGATCGAGCAGGGCCTGCGCCATCTGAATGACGTTCATCTTGCGGCTGCCCGTGCGCAGCAGAATAGCCAGTAACTCAGCATTAGACAGGCTTTCAGCGCCGTAGTTGGTCAGCTTCTCTCTCGGTTGTTCATCGGGATTCATCTCTTTGACGGTACGTTTGATAAAATCGTTGGCTTCAAACTGTTCGTGATCAGACATAACGGGCTCTCTCTTTTTATTGCGATTGAATATTAATCCCTTACTAAGTAAGAGTCCCGTAGAAGTCAATCCTTACAATATTTTTAGTATTCGTCTAAAATAGTTTCGAAAAATGCCGAAATGTGGTTAATTATTGCGTCAGTACGAATGGACAATGGACGTGTAGGTCCAACCATCATATTTATCACTAATCTACTGTTTCATGAAGAGAACAGTCTGCCTGATCTTGTGGCTTCCTATAATAGCAATAGCGTGCAAACATCACCAACAAACGGCGAACAATCGCTCCTATTCTTCATGGCAGTTGGTATGGGAGGATGCCTTTGAGGAAGATTCGTTAAATAGAGAAAACTGGAATATCATAGAGCGGAATACCGCTGACTGGGGCAACTATATGTCCGATTGTGTTGAGTGCATAGCGGTCAAAGATGGACAGCTCTTCCTCCGGGGATTGGTTAATCACAGTCAACCGCAGGATACGGCTCGTTATTTGACGGGGGGAGTGGATACCAAGGGAAAAGTGACCTTTCGGTACGGTAGGATTGAAATACGCGCCAAACTCGAAAATGCTACCGGTGCCTGGCCGGCGATCTGGATGCTGGCCGATCAGCCTAAATACGGAGCTTATCCCCGGAATGGCGAAATCGATATCATGGAGCACCTGAACTTTGAGCAGCGGGTCTTCCAGACAGTTCATTCATACTACACGCTGGTATTGGAGGAGACGGAGAATCCTCCCTATTATGACACAGCAACGGTTGACCCTGAACAGTATAACACCTACGGCCTGCAGTGGTATCCGGGAAAATTGGTTTTTACGCTGAATGGCCAAAAGACCTTTGAATATCCCCGGCTGCAGGAGACGGATTCTACGCAATGGCCTTTCGATCAGCCTTTCTATTTGATGATTGATATGCAGTTGGGCGGAGAGTGGGTGGGCCAGATTGATCCGGATGAGTTGCCCGTACAAATGGTGGTAGATTGGGTGCGCTTGTATAAACGGAGGGATGAATGATGTATCAGTCATTTTCAAAAGCTAAAATGTCGCCCGGTTGACAGTCCAGCGCCTCGCAGATGGCCGACAGTGTGGAGAAACGCACTGCTTTGGCCTTGCCCGTTTTCAGGATGGACAGATTGGAGATGGTAATGCCCACCTTTTCGGAAAGTTCGGTGAGCGACATATCCCGCTTCACCAGCATCAGATCTAAATTTACTTTGATGGACATGGCTATACCGTCAGCTTCTGTTCCTGGTATAGTTCGTAGCCTTTCTCAAAGACGGCACCGAGAGAATAGATCAACAATCCAATGAAGATGGGCCCGATAGCCGGACCCGGAAGTCCAACCTGAAAACCACTGCCTCCCTGGGGCACAAAACTACCCAGTGATTCGAAGATGAAATATTGCTGAATCAAAGCCAGAGGTTTAAGTAGTAGAATGAGGACGGCAATTATTTTGATCCGGCGCACATTTTTTTTGCTGAATACCTTTTTATAAACTGTTGAATGTAAGAGACTGCGCAATTGATAGAGGCCGATCAGGTAAATGCCTATCATAAAGCAAACAAAGATAGCCCAAAGAAGGTAGGTGCTTGGGCTGTGTTGCAGGATGTATCCAAAATCTACCATCCCTTCTATACTGCCAATGGAAATAAAATCATATTGCTCAGGCTGTTTTAATGCTATTAAGGAGGTTGAAATGGGCGCAGTAATCCCGAAAATCGTATCAGGGTGCGAATCTTCCAGATAGTCGTACAGTAGCAGAAGCGGCATCGCAATGCCTAAAACGCAGGGAACATACCACCAGAAATTAACGAGCAAGTAACAGATGTAAGCAGTTGATTTTTTTCCGAAGCCACTCATAGAGAGTTGTTTAAACCGTTAGTTGTTGTTCTTTGTGCAGTCGGGAGCCCTCCTCAAATATATAGGCCACCAAAATGAAAGCTAATCCTGCCAATACTATTTCCCAGTAAATGGAAGGCCATAAAAGTGTGAGTTTGTCGGACAGCTGAAGCTGTTGAGTAGCCAGGTAAGAAAGCCACCCGATGGCATATTGGTATGGAACGGCTGCCAGCATCAGGTATCCGATTCTTCTTAGGTACCAAACGTTGGCTGTGCTCCAGGAATCTTCTCTCTTGAGCCAAAGACTCCTTAAAATACGTTTGAGTAGTGTTAGCACATATAACAGACCTATATAAAAGCCAATTTTTATTAGGAAGGCCGAGAAATAGATCCAGCTCCGAATTGCCGCAGCATCTAAGTTACTTATGCTGATGGAGAGAGTGGGATTATCAAAGACAGCCAAATGCTGGGCTTCGAGATTAAAAATTTGCTCAGTACTATCAAGCTCGAAATGAGCTTGAAGGTAAAAGAGTCGAGCTGAAGAAATACCCGCTGCTTCCAGAATAAAGAAAATTGAGTATATAATAAGCCAGATAAGACATAGGTACCATGCCAGCTGAGTAAAAAAGTGTAAGAGTCCCGACAAGCTCCGAATCTTCTTAGACCATACTGAGTTCATAATTGCTGATTTTATTGTCATTCATAACTAAATAGTAATAAAATTTATTGAATAGAAATTAATTTTCATTGATAAACAATAAATAGTTGTTGTATTACAATAGATATCTGTTAAGTGATCATAAATAAAAAACCCTGAAAGGGTTTGGAACACTTTTAGGGTTGGGTAACCGGTCCTTACTCTTTATTCGTGAATATTCGGGTAAATTCGATAAGAAGTGCTGTTTAATCATCCACCGGACCACCCATGAGGGGTTCGTTGGTGGCGCGGATGCTGGCATTAGGCAGGCCCTCGGGATAGTTTTGCTTACAGATATCCAGCGCTTCAATCACAATTTCAAGGTGAAGTTGTTTGGAGTCCTCATAAAAGTCCTGGGCATCGTCACTGAGTTTAGGTTTGCCGTGCAGGGGCTTATCGCTGACACACAGCAGCGTGGCGTTGGGGATGCGATAACGGTAGCCGTTGGTGGCAACCGTGGCTGATTCCATATCAACGGCGATGCTGCGGCTCATGTGGATTTGTTCGACAGTGCGCCGTTTGGCAAACTCCCAGTTTCGGTTGGCGGTGCTAAAGATGGTGCCCAGCCGGTGATTGCGGTTATATTTATCCAGGATTTCTTTAAGATATACGTTGAGCAGATAGTT
>DATGUX010000375.1:0-3378 GCA_035300985.1 Fodinibius sp. | reverse complement strand
TTTTCCAGCACCAGCTCATTAATATTGACCTCGCTGCTGAGCAGGGGGAATAATTCAACACCGGCAACCAGCCGACCCAGGGAAAGTAGCGTATCGCTTTCGGTCTTTCCGGGGATATTAAGCTTGTTCACCTCAATGCCCGGATTGGGGAAGGTGCTAAAAAAAGAGAGCGACATGCTTTCGGTTGCAACCGGCCGGCCTACGGCCTCATCCAGATAGGGCGTAACCATTTGCTGCAGCCGGTCATTTGTAAAGTAGAGATTGAGGCCAATTAAAAAGATGATGATAACGGCCAGAAAACCACCGACAATTTTTAAAGCTAACTTCATATTCCGTAGTCTTGATAAAGGTTATGGGGCAATTTTAAGATTGAGTAACGCTTCCAAAGATGACACTAAATAATAGTGGTTAAAGGTCATTTTATTTCCTCAAGTTCCTTATGTTGTAACATAACTGTAAATAGTCGATTAAGAAACTTCATACCTATGTTAAACTGGGGAATGGGAACAAACAATCCTAAATTCAAGCAGCGCCGTTACCAGCTTATTGAGGAGCTCAGGGAAAAAGGGATAGAGGATGAACGGGTCCTGAGTGCCTTTAGCATGGTGCCCCGGCATGTTTTTGTGGATACAGCACTGCAGGATCGAGCCTATAAAGATTCGGCCCTTCCCATTGGCAAAAGGCAGACGATTTCTCAGCCTTATACGGTCGCGCGCCAAACGGAATTGCTGGAGGTAAAGCCGGGAGAGAAGGTGCTGGAGATTGGAACGGGATCAGGGTTTCAGGCAGCGGTTTTATGCGAGCTGGGGGCCGAAGTATATACCGTGGAGCGCCATAAAAAACTGTATGAAAAAGCACGATCTACACTGAAGGAGCTGGGTTATTCCGTTCGCTTTAAGCACGGTGACGGCACTAAGGGATGGTCGGCTTACAGCCCCTACGATGCCATTGTTGTTACCGCCGGTGCGCCCGTCGTGCCGGATGATCTGGTAGCCCAACTTAATGTGAACGGACGGCTGGTAGTGCCGGTGGGTGATGAAAAGCGCCAGGAGATGGTGCGCATCATCAAAATACGCAAAGATGAGTACAAGGAGGAGCACTACAGCGATTTTAAATTTGTGCCCCTCATCGGGGAAAAGGGATGGCAGGAATAAGAATATAAAATGATCAGTGAAATATTAAAGCTTCCGTTGTACCTTTGGGCTGCCTTATTATCATTTTAACGCTTAATTATTCTGTTCCTCATT
The DNA here is from genome assembly GCA_035300985.1 of Fodinibius sp. GTDB lineage: Bacteria > Bacteroidota > Rhodothermia > Balneolales > Balneolaceae > Fodinibius. The sequence goes on along the minus strand of DATGUX010000375.1, from coordinate 2,131 downwards.
GAATAAAACCGAACCAACATCTCCGGACGATCGCAGTACCTCTACTTCCTGGAAAGAAGCGCCCTTTTTGTTTATTAAAGGGTTCCTAATGGGCTCGGCCGATATTGTGCCTGGCGTGAGCGGGGGGACCATGGCGCTTATTACCGGCATTTATGAGCGACTAATTAATGCTATCCGCAGCTTTGATCTTCCTTTTCTTAAAAGGCTGATAACCTTCCGAATCCGGGCGGCCCTGCGCAGCGTGGACTGGCGATTTATGCTGCTGTTACTTTCCGGCATGGCCTGTGCGGTCTTCTTTTTTACCAAAGTTGTGCCGCTGCAGGTGTATATGTTTACTGATCCCGAGCTTGTTTACGGTTTATTTTTTGGATTGATTGTAGGCTCTATCGTCGTGCTGGCGAAAGCTATCGAAGGCTTTAGCTGGATGCATGGACTGATGATTGGACTGGGCACTCTTATTGGTTTTTGGGTGGTTACGCTGGTGCCAACTGCTACCCCGGAGTCATCACTTTTTGTCTTTTTATCCGGAGCCATTGCCATTTGTGCCATGATTCTTCCGGGCATCTCGGGCTCTTACATCCTGCTTATATTGCGCAAATATGATTTTATCCTGTCGGAAGTAAGCAGGCTGGGCAGCCCGCAAACGGGAGAGGCTTTCCTGGCGCTGCTGCCTTTTGGGCTTGGCGCTGTTGTTGGGCTGGCCCTTTTTTCGCGCGTGCTCTCATGGCTGCTGAATAGGTATGAAGCGAAGACACTGGCACTGCTGATCGGCTTCTTAATCGGGTCACTATATGTAATCTGGCCCTATCAAAATAGAACCTATAAGCAAATTGTGGCAAAGGAAGAGATCATTGCCTACCGTTCGGATCAGGCCCAACGGCTGCGCTCTGCCGCTCCCGACAAGAAACAACCTGAATATCAGCGGCTGGGAGCGGTGGTAGCTTCGGATACGGAATCCAGCGAGCCTAAAAAGGTCCGGCTGCAAACCGTTAAGCAGAAACTCATTAAAAGCGAGCCGTACATTCCCTATCTGACGGTAGAAGGAAGCAGGACCGAGCATTTCAGCAGCGGCATTTGGGGCATGCTTGTTGGACTCGTTTTGGTGGTTGGCCTTGATTATTTGCGGGTGAAAGGCTAACCTTATCCACTCAGAAAACTATTTGCCAAATTAAAAAGGTAGCATCATGGAGTCTATAAAGAAGGTTTTAGTTCCCACCGATTTCTCAGAGAATGCCAGCTCTGCCTATGAGCACGCGCTCGAGATTGCCCGTCGTTTTAATGCTACCGTTGATTTTATTCACATCATTCCTACGCTTAAATACTTTAGCGAAAGCATAGCACAGATGGGCGGTACGCTGGATATGGAAGGCGAAATTTATCCTAAGGCTCAAAAGAATTCTATTCAAAAGATGGAAAAACTTATGGAGGAATGCCTTCCGGAGGAATATCGGGGAGAAGCCATCTGCAAGATCGGCCGGAAGCCTTCTGCGCGTATTGTTGATTGGGCCCGGGATGGCGGCTATGATCTGATCGTGGTGGCGTCAAAAGGCAAGCACGAGACCCACCTGTTGCGAGGATCGATAACGGAGAAGCTGATTCGTCATTCTGAGGTTCCTATCTTTTCGGTAGATAAGAAGCTAAGTTCTGATGGATTAAACCGCATTTTACTGCCTACTGACGGATCGCAGCTCTCCTTTTTGGCGCTGCCGATGGCTCTGTCACTGGCTGAAATATACGGGACCGAAATTATCTTCTATCATGCCCTCGAGCTGTACGGTGAAGAGATCCGCGGCGGTGATGCCGGGGAAAACCCGCAGGACGATAACATCTATGAAACTATCGTAGATCGGTTGGAAGCATACCTGGATACCGGGCCGCAAGATCATATTAGCGTGAGCCACGAGCAGGAGAGTAAGAGCGGCCGGTTTGAGATTGATGAAGAGGGAGGGGCCTGCTCCGTTCCCTTTACTATTGTTATTGAAAAGAGCGTGTCAGCACACCTGGGAATTGAAAGCTATGCCGAAACCAATGCCGATATTGTTGTAATGGCTACGCACGGCCGCAGCGGCTGGGCTCGTCTTTTTCTGGGCTCTACCACTGAGAAAGTATCGAAGCATCTGGCTATTCCGGT
>DATGUX010000374.1:0-18937 GCA_035300985.1 Fodinibius sp. | reverse complement strand
GTACATATGCGTGCCGATTTTCCCAGTGCCCGGTTGGATCCGGACTATCATTCATACCCAAAACAAAACTGCTGAGCATATGAAAAAGGCCATCATATCTGTAACTCCTGATAACCCGTTGATTGATGAACTCATCGATCGGGCCTTTGAAGAAGATCTGGGCACCGGTGATGCCACAACCAATGCCATCATTGACGAGCAAGCCCGGGGCACAGCTACTTGGCAGGCTAAGGCAGATGGAGTTGTGACCGGTCTCAATATTGCCCAACGAGTCTTTAGAAGACTGGATGCAGGCCTGGAATGGTCGCCTGCAGTTGAAGATGGAACAGCGGTTGAGTCGGGTCAAAAGTTAGTGTCGATGCAGGGGAAGGTCCGGGCTTTGTTAACCGCGGAACGCACGGCGCTGAATATTGCACAGCGGATGTCCGGCATCGCTACTCAGACCGCTCGTTTTGTGGCAGAAGTAAAAGGGCTGAATACCAAAATTTTAGATACCCGAAAAACCATGCCCGGCCTGCGGCTACTGGACAAAGATGCCGTTGCGGCGGGCGGCGGTACTAATCACCGAATGGGATTGTATGATTCAGCGATGATCAAAGACAACCATATTGTGGCGGCGGGCAGTATCAGTAAGGCCATAGAAAAAGTGCGCAGGCAGTTCCCCGATCTTAAGATTGAAGTTGAAACTACCCATATAGCTCAGGTGGAAGAAGCCCTCGCCGCCAAAGCCGATATTATCATGCTCGATAATATGGCTCCTCCCCAAATGGAAGAGGCGGTTGGCCGTATTGGCAGCGGGGCAAAGATCGAAGCTTCAGGAAATATCACCATCGAAAATGTACGCGAAGTCGCGGAGACGGGTGTAGATTATATTTCGGTCGGTGCACTCACGCACTCCGTACAAGCTTTTGATATTAGTCAGACTTTAACATAACTCCTTAAACGAAAACCACTGGATGTGGTATAAATTATGGATACCCAAACTTTAGTTTCAGAGATCAAACAGTTCAAAGAAGAGAAAAATGCGGTCATCTTGGCGCATAACTACCAGGTGCCTGAGGTTCAGGATATTGCTGACTATATTGGCGATTCGCTGGGCCTCTCGCAGCAGGCAGCCGAAACGGAAGCTGAGGTGATCGTCTTTTGTGGCGTCCACTTTATGGCTGAAACCGCTTCTATCATTTCTCCTGAAAAAAAAGTGCTTATTCCCGATCCGGATGCCGGCTGTTCGCTTGCAGACAGCATTACCGCGGATCAGCTGCGGGCATGGAAGGCCGATCATCCTGAAGCGGTAGTCGTGACCTACATCAACACCACAGCGGCAGTCAAAGCAGAATGTGATTACTGCTGCACGTCTTCAAACGCAGCGGGCATTGTGGAATCCATTCCTGAAGAGAAAGAGATTCTGTTTTTGCCGGATAAGTTTTTGGGATCTTATGTGGAGATGGTAACCGGACGCGAACTGAATATCTGGGAGGGAGCCTGCCACGTACATGAAAAAATAGGGGAGTTGAATCTTAATGAAAAGCAGAAGGAATATCCTGAAGCAGAGGTGCTGATCCATCCCGAGTGCGGATGTTCAACTTCCTGCATGATGAAGTCTGCTATGTATTTTGATTGTGAGGATGGCCATATCCATTCCACCAGCGGCATGCTGAACCGTGCCACCGAGTCGGAAGCCGAGGAGTTTGTCGTAGCCACCGAAACGGGCATCCTGCACCGCATGCGCAAAGAAAATCCCGATAAAACTTTCCATGCAGCCAATGAAAAGGCGGTCTGTGAGTTTATGAAGATGATTACTTTGGAAAAGCTGCATGATGCCCTTAAATATGATCAGCATGAGGTAAAGGTAGCGCCCGCGCTGGCTGAACGTGCACACCTGCCGATTCAGCGCATGCTGAGTGTGGCCTAAAGTTTCTTTTACTGCTGAGTATGTATTGCGTATTTTATCATCCTAAACAGAATACGCAATAAGAAATATGCTATGAACATTTTGGGTATTGAATCATCCTGTGACGAGACGGCTGCGGCTGTATATTCCGATGCAGAGCTGAAATCGAATGTAATTGCTTCTCAGGCTATCCATGAGCAGTACGGAGGGGTCGTGCCAGAGCTGGCCTCACGTGCGCATCACAAGACGATCTGGCGGACGGTAGAGCAGGCGCTGGATGAAGCAGACAGTCCGCTTAATTCCATTGATGCGGTAGCCGTTACACAGGGACCGGGCCTGATGGGTTCGCTGCTGGTGGGGCTTTGTTTTGCCAAAGGACTGTGCCTTTCCCGGGATATTCCGCTGATCGGCGTGAACCATATGGAGGCCCATATTTATGCCAATTTTATCGACGGCGAGCCGGAATATCCTTTCGTTTCTCTTACGGTATCCGGCGGACATACGCAATTGGTGCACGTTGAAGAACCATTTGAACATAGGCTGCTCGGCGAAACGCGCGATGATGCAGCGGGCGAAGCTTTCGATAAGATCGGCAAGATTTTAGGAATGCCTTATCCGGCCGGCCCGGCTATTGACCGGCGCGCGAAAGAGGGAAATCCCTATTTCCATGACTTTCCGCAGGCTATGCTGGATAATGATTTTGAGTTCAGCTTTTCGGGACTTAAAACCTCCGTGATGTACTATCTGGAGGATCAACAGAATCGGGAAGCCTTTTTGGATGAGCACTTAAATGATATCTGCGCAAGCGTATCCCGGGCTATTGCCGAAGTCTTGGTTAAAAAACTCCGCAACGCCATTAAACATACCGGGGTAAAAAGTGTGGTACTGGCAGGCGGGGTCTCGGCAAACTCCATGTTACGTACTAAAGCCAAAAAATTGGCCGACGAGCAGGACTGTACCCTCCATATTCCCAGATTAGCTTATTGCACGGACAACGCGGCAATGATTGCCATTACCGGCTATATGATGGCCCAGCGCAACCAATTTTCGGATATGAATTTAAAGCCCTTTGCCAGTCTGAATAGTATTCAGTAAAAGGTAAGAAGTAGAAAGTATTAGGCAGCTTACTTTTGAATTTCTACTAACCACTTTTTGTTAACCCAGCTACTTAAATTTTTGTGATGCCGCTACGGCCAGCCGATCCACCCGGTTATTTCGTTCATTATCGGAGTGGCCCTTTACTTTAATCCATTTGACCTCATGCGGCTGCATGGCTGTGAGCATCTCTTCCCATAAGTCGCGATTTTCTACGGGTTTTTTGTTGGATTTTTTCCATCCGCGCTTTATCCATCCGTTAATCCAGTTTTGTTGGAAGGTATTAATGATCAGTGCGCTATCGCTGTGGATATGTACGATGCAAGGTTCAGTCAGGGCTTTCAGGGCCTCAACGACGGCCCGCATCTCCATACGGTTGTTGGTGGTATCATGGGCTCCGCCGGTTATTTCCCGCTCTTTGCCGTTCCACTGCAGCAGCGCGCCCCAGCCGCCCGGCCCCGGATTTCCGCTGCAGGCGCCGTCGGTAAATACAATCACTGTTTTCTTATCAGACATACTGCTCGGTAATAGATGCTAATTGTGAGTTCAATTTTTTTGCGGATTCCGCCACGTCTTTTTCCCAGTTCTTATTGCCGCTGCCGGCATAAATAATGCTTCGGCTGGAGTTGACCAGCGGTATGCCTTTATGGTTCTTCAAGGCATCGGCTAAGGCCTTTGTGGATCCACCCTGAGTGCCTATGCCTGGAATTAATAACGGAGCATTGGGAAAATGATCAATGACCGAATGCAGCTTTGTAGCTTTGGTGGCCCCTACAACCATGCCGATCGCTGATTGACTTTCTTCCTGCTTCTGGGCCAGTTTCTGAGCAATATAGCTTGCTACGGTCCGCCCGTCGGCCAGTCGTTGTAGCAGGATGTCTGACGCACCCGGATTAGACGTCAACGTAAGGGTATAAACAGCCTTTTCCGGATTTGAAAGAAACGGATCCAGCGTTTCAAAGCCCATGAGCGGGTTAATCGTAATAGCGTCAATGGCAAATTTGTTAAAGAAGGCTTTAGCATAGTGCTCAGCCGTGGAGCTGATATCCCCGCGTTTGGCATCGGCAATAACTATTTTATCGCTGGGCAGATAGTGAAGGATTTCTGCAAAAAGGTCCCAGCCATCAGGGCCCAGGGCTTCAAAAAATCCCAGGTTGGGCTTGTAGGCTGTGCAATGATCTTTGGTTACATCGATTACCGTTTTAAGGAATTGGCCAACTTTTTTTGGGTTAGCGCTCCGATTATTTTTAATGATATCCGGAAGCAAATCCAAATTAGGATCCAGGCCTACGCAAAGGATTGAATTATGTTGCTGAACAGCTTTGGCTAATTTTATCCTAAAATCCATAAAACGATTGCGTTAAAGTTCAACGGAAGATACAAAGGGCAGAGGGTTTTCGAAATGGAAGATGATAAAAAAAGGCGATGAGGAAAGCCCCATCGCCTTATCCGGCAGAACAACCTTTGGTGAAGTAGCCCGGTTAACGAAGGGATGCTGAGGCTTCTGAAGTGACCGGGAAGCCTTCGGGAATCTTGGCCACGTTAATAGCGGGGATATTTGCCCCAAAAGTTTGATTGATGGCTTTAATCGATTCATTTGCTAAAACAGCAGATCCGCGGCTGGTAGGATGTACGCCGTCAAAGCTGAAGAGTTCTCCCGGCACGGGGCGCAGGGTTATTCCGTCTGTCTGGTAGCCTTTTGTGCCGCCTGATTCCTGAAAATTAGCAAAGATTTCACCAAAAATGTCATTTATATCTACCAGTGCAAAGCCTGAGGAAGAAGCAATATTTGCAATAGCAGCGTTGTAACGCTGTATTGCACCGATGGCCTGTTCTAATTCGGAGCTTCCCGCCGGTCCTCCGGCCGGACCGTCCAGGACCAATTCATCCGGTATAGCATCCTGCGGCATTATGGGCAGAGGGGCTTCGCCGGCCTGTATCTTTCCAAAGTATGCCTGGGCTGAAAGAATGGGAAAGTCTGACTGCCGCATCACGCGCGGACCGCCGTCGGTTTCTATATAGATATCGAAGCTGCCTTCGGGCGTGGCCAGCTGATAGCTTTGCGTTTCGCTGTTAAAGGCAATAGCGCCCTGCTGTTCTAACTGCGTTCGCAGATAGAATACAAAGGGAATACTGGTCACATTCGGAATAGTATAGACGGCTACATTGGCGCCGGTTGAGGCCATGGCCTGAGCAGAACCTTGATAGAGCTGCTTAAAAGTAGCGGGTGGCGTAATGGATTGGCCCTCACCGCCGGAAGTGACAAATCCAAGCACATCGTTATTACCCAGCCAAAACGAGATAAAAGTAGGGCTTTGCTTTGCTACCTGATTGTGGAGGTTGGGAGCCTCTTTGGCCAGCTCGGCATCTTCCATAATAATGCTGTAGAAGGGATTGAAAGCCGGATGCTCGGGATTAGTAGCCCGTTCTTTTAAATGACCCGAATTTTGGGGATTCAGATAATCGACCAATACGGCTCCCGGGACCCCCAGATTGCTGAAAGGTTTTTCCTGCTGATTGATTGGCTGGCCCTGGCTGCTGTTACGGCTGGTCACCAGAGGCTCGAGGCTGACCAACTCAATGCGGCCGCCGCTGCCGGGGTTGCTGATAAGCGGCTGAGAGAACGACGCTGCTTGATTAACCTGGCGGGCAATGAGGTTAGGGAAAGAAAACTCCTGCGCTGACTGGTAAAGCGCATCATTCTGATAGCCGGCCGTTAAGCTGTTACCTACCGCAACATAGGTTGAGAAGTCCGCATTTCCCGTTTCCACCGGTTCAATATCGAGCTCGGAATAATCCTTACAACTGGATGCCAGTACCAGCAGTAAGGTCAGTGTAAGAAGCTTTTTTGAATAATAGGTTAAGTAATTCATGGTAAAAGTCTCCGTAGTTATTTTATAATTTCAGGGTGAGGCCTAAACCGGGCAGATTGGCGTAGGTGGTATATACGCCGTCAATGGCTCCTTCATGGGTGTTGGTAACCTTACGCTGATTGGCCCTGATAAAGATATAGGAGGCATCAATATCAAGATAATTGGTAAGGCTGTAGGTCAGTCCGCCGGAAAATAACCAGCGGTCGGAGTCCGGCAGCGTGGGATCGACGTATCGGTCCCGAATAGGATTGGAATCGTGGCCCACGCCTGCCCGGATGGTTAAGCCCTCAATGCCCAGTCTGTCATATTCGGCCCCAAATCGAAATTGGATGGCGTTCTTGTAATTACGTTCGTTGGTGATGGTTGAGCCGCCAAGTGCAGGGACAGCTTCATCAAATTGAATAGCCAGTTCATCGTAGCTCGACCAGCCCCACCATACAACATCAAGCTCCGTAGTAAGGCCGGCGACGGGCTTGAGGTTTAAGGCCGCAACGAAGCTGGAGGGCAGGGTGATTTCAGCGCCTCCGGTGGCCTTGTCGGGGAAGCCAACATCCAGGTTTGCAAAAGTTGCGTCGCCCTCAAACTTGGTGGTGACTTCGCTTTTGTAGGTAAAGCCCAGCGTAACCTCTTCCATCGGCTCATACTGGAGACCAATATTATAGCCAAATGCCGGTTCCTTCAGTTCTCCATCCAGAACAAAAGTTCCCTCCGGTGTAAATGAGGTGACGGCACGGCTGAGCTTAACCTTTCCGTGGAAAGCGACGCGCAAGCCGGCGCCAATGCGTATTTCCCCTATTCCCATATCGGGCAAGGTATAACCGATGGCCGGATTGGCAAATAACGTTTCAATACTTGTTTCTATGGCGGAGCCGCGGCCCACCCAGTCGGCCGGCCATTTGGTTCCTAAGCCAAAGGGCGCATAGATGCCAATACCGGCGGTAAGATTATCAGTAATTTGATAAGAACCGTAAAAGTTGGGAACCAGGAAGTTTTGGCCTTTCGTTGCGGTTCTTGTCCCCACCGGGCCTAAGGACGAAAGATTCCGGAAGGTAGAGCGCGGGGCAATAATGGTTGCTCCGCCGCTAATGTGAATGCCCTCCAGCTTGCTGAGTCCGGCTGGATTATAGTAAATGGTTGATACGTGATCGGCATAAGCAGCAAATGCGCCCATCATGCCGTTGGCACGGACGCTGGCCTCATAGATCGTGAAGCCGCCGGCAAAAGCGCTCCCCGAAGCTAAAAATACAAGACAGATGGTAACTATTATTTTTCGCATAGAGTCTCTATTAAAAGTTAGTGGTTGACAGTTGTAGAGGACACTGATAGTACATCCCAAAAGAAAGTTTGAGCTGCGGTTCTTATAATTAAATAATATTGATATAGCTGTCTATAACTTAACGGTGTTAACTATAAGTAAGTAAACGCTTTGCTAATATAAAAGCAAAGTTTGCATTAGATAGGTAATTTTAGTTGATTCAACAGCAACGAATAATGGTGACCCCAAACAAATTGTAGCACAATGGAAGATTGGTATGAAACATGGTTTGAAAGTCCGCTCTATGAGGTGCTTTATGCGGATCGAGATGACGAAGAGGCTGCCCGGCTGATTGAGCTTTTGGTGGATTATCTGCCGGACCAGGATGATCTGAAAGTACTTGATTTGGGATGTGGCAGGGGACGGCATGCGATTAACCTATATAAAAATGTAAACTCTTTATATAAGAAGGGTTTCCGGGTGACGGGCATTGACCTTTCGGCGCGTGCCATTGCGGAGGCCAAAAGGCAGGCAAAGAAGGACCAGCTTGAAGGTATAACCTTTAAAGTGCAGGATATGCGTAAGCCGCTTCCGGACAAGTTTGATGCAATTCTGAATCTTTTTACAACCTTTGGATATTTTGAGGAAGATGCAGAAAATACGCGCGTACTTGACAGTGTCAAGCAAATGCTGCAGCCCGGCGGGGCCTTTGTGCTGGATTATCTAAATGCCGTGAAGGTTCAAAGCGAGTTGGTTCCGGCTGAAGAGGGAACGATCCGCGATATTAGTTATGGAATATCCCGATATGTGAGTGAGCAGGCCGTCCATAAAGAGATTGCTTTTTCGGGAGGCGCCATTGAAGGACAACGGCATTATTCTGAGCATGTAAAGCTTTACGGCCTGGATTGGTTTCGGAAGCAACTGACCGATCGCGGTTTCGTTATTGATAAGTTATACGGCAACTATTCCGGAGATGCTTTCGATCCACAGAGCAGCGATCGTCTGCTGATGATCAGTTATCTGGAAGGAGAGTAGCAGCAGTGGTGAAATGTGAGGCGTGAAATGTAAAAGGTGAAATATGAGAAGGGGGGGGCGGGAAGCGTCACTTTTTATGCCGGATGAATGGTTTATATCTCATAAAATGGTTTCGGGAAAAACCTCTTCAGCTCCGTGCGGGGGACGGCCGAGTCTCCAGGTTTCAAAGTAGAAGTGTCGTTCGGAGCGCATGCGGTTGCTGTTGATGCTAAAAAAGCGGAATCCGTCATCCACCAGCGGTTGAAAGGCATTGAATAACCTGGAATAGATATTTTTCCGGCTCAACAGGTGCAGATCAAAACCATGATGGGACTGCTCTTTATATAAAATATAGGCGCCGCTTTTAAGAATTATGCTAAGCTCCTCTTTCTTATGACCTATATTCGATTCTTCATTGATGCGGAGCTGATCAAAATCGATATTTATGGGTCCCTGGTTGATGGCCATAACCTCGCCTATCTCAATGGCTTCAAGAGCTTGGGGAAGCGATTTATAAGTTCCGTTTTGGCTGTGAATTTGATAGCCGGCAAATACGCTGCTCAGCTGCTGAATGATGCGTTCGGCCTTTGCAAGCTGGTCCAACCCAAAGTGTTCTTGTTCAAGTTGCGTGCCCGTAATATAAAATTTTGAGTAGGTAGGCTGGGGACTCATAAAGTCAGCCAGGCTCCCTTCGGGTTCGTCGGTCGCTTTATTTGCATTGCGCGGTGCTAATTTATCCAGCCGCTGATCGTGATTGAAGAATAGTTTGAAGATATCCATAATAAGCTAAATGTATCGGTTGTCGGTTGAGGCATTCACCAAGATAGCTAAATTGCAATAGTCAATAAACACCAATAAAAAAGCCCTGCAACCTATCGACTGCAGGGCTTTTAGCATTGCGAAATGAGACACTATTAGATCATAGTAGCAATAACAAGTGCTACAACCGACATCAGCTTAATCAAAATATTAAGGGAGGGGCCGGAAGTATCCTTAAAGGGATCGCCTACCGTATCGCCCACGACGGCGGCTTTGTGTGCTTCGGAGCCTTTTGTCAGGCTTTCCCCATTATATTCGTATCCTTCCTCGATCATCTTTTTGGCGTTATCCCATGCTCCGCCGGCATTAGATTGGAAAAGAGCCATCAGGACACCCGAAGCCGTTACGCCGGCCAGCAGGCCGCCCAGCATTTCTGCACCGCCCAAAAAGCCAAATGCAACGGGCACAATGACCGCCAGCAGGCCGGGGGCTACCATCTCGCGGAGCGAGGCAGAAGTAGAGATTTCAACGCATTTTTCATACTCCGCTTTTCCGGTAGCAGTTTCGAAAGTTGCCTGATCCTCAGCCGACCAGTCCGCAAGCTGTTTACCTTCATTGCGTCTCATGGCATCAAGCCCGGCACGCAGTTCGGGAATATCCTTGAACTGTCGGCGCACTTCCTCAATCATTGACATTGCGGCGCGGCCTACGGCCTTCATGGAAAGAGCAGAGAACAGAAAAGGCAGCATTGCGCCTACAAAAAGAGCCGCCATTACCGTGGGATCGGTCACGCTGATAAGTACGTCCACGCCCGGATTTACCGTTTCGTATGAGGTAATGAAAGCAGAGAAAAGGGCGAGGGCGGTGAGCGCCGCCGAGCCAATAGCAAATCCTTTACCGATAGCGGCCGTGGTGTTACCTACGGCATCAAGCTTGTCGGTGCGGTCGCGCACTTCGGCGGGCAGCTCCGACATTTCGGCAATACCGCCGGCATTGTCAGAAATGGGCCCGTAAGCGTCTACGGCCAGTTGAATTCCGGTGTTTGAGAGCATACCGACAGCGGCAATAGCAATGCCGTACAGTCCCGCCAGATGGTAGGCCCCAATGATGGCGGCAGCAATAATAATGATGGGAATGGCCGTTGAGATCATCCCGACGCCCAGTCCGGCAATAATATTGGTTGCCGATCCCGTTGAGGATTGCTGAACAATCGATTCTACCGGACTCGTTCCCGTCCCCGTATAATGTTCGGTTATTAGTCCGATAAGCAGGCCTGCTGCAAGGCCAAAGATGGTAGCCCAGAAAACACCGCCCGGCGTAAATTCCATTCCATTAAAGGTCCAGCTTGCAGGAAGCATCCAGTGGATCAGGAAGTAAGAGGCGATAAGCATCACCGCTGCGGAAACAAACTCACCGATATTCAGGGCGCTCTGCGGATTGCCGCCCTCTTTTACACGCACAAAGAAGGTACCCAGTATAGAGGTGATGATACCCGTTCCCGCCAGTACGAGAGGCAGCAACACGGCAGACAGGCCGTTAAAATTGTCCGCCCACTCCGGATTGCTCATAAAAGCTGCACCCAGTACCATCGTACCGATAATAGATCCTACATAGGACTCGAAAAGGTCGGCTCCCATACCGGCCACATCGCCCACATTATCACCCACATTGTCGGCAATGGTAGCGGGATTGAGTGGGTGATCTTCGGGGATGCCCGCTTCTACTTTACCTACAAGGTCGGCGCCAACATCGGCGGCTTTTGTGTAAATGCCGCCGCCTACACGGGCAAAAAGGGCAATTGAAGAAGCACCAAAAGAAAAGCCGGTGACAACGGCCAGCACTTTGTTAACCTCAGCGGCCGTTCCGGTTCCAAACATCTGGCCAAACACAAGGAAAAGGATGCCAAGCCCCAAAACGCCTAAACCCACTACGCCCAGTCCCATAACCGAGCCGCCTGCAAAGGCGATACTTAAGCCTTCGCCAAGGCCGCTGCGGGCCGCATGGGTGGTCCGTACGTTGGCTTTTGTAGCCACACGCATGCCGATAAAGCCGGCCAGCCCTGAGCATAGGGCGCCGATTACAAAAGCAATAGCAACCAGCCAGTGGGAAGTTACTTCATTGGCTGAAAGCCCAAGAAGTATTGCAACGCAGAGCACGAAGATCGATAATACTTTGTATTCGGCTTTCAGAAAAGCCATGGCTCCGCGTTGGATGTGCCTGCTTATGTCGGCCATCTTTTTTGTTCCGGTATCCTGTTTGTTGACCCAGGATGATTTTATAACGGTATATAATAAGCCCAGAACTCCCGCAATGGGAATGAAGTAGGTTATTAGGGTATCCATATTAGTGCTTTGATTAAATGTGAAGGTTTATGATCGATTAGTTGAAGTTATTCATAGCTTGTTCAATTCCCTGCCTCACGTAAGTGAAGGTGGCATCAATGGCCTTTTGCAAGCTTTCGTTAATAATTTGCTGTTCTTGGTTGCTAAATGAGGAGAGAACATACTGGACCTGCCGGCCCTGTTCAAAATCGTTACCAATACCAATGCGAAGGCGGGGAAATTTATTTGTACCCAGTTTTTGGATGATATCCTTAATCCCGTTATGGCCTCCCGCACTGCCTCCCGGCCGCAGCCTGATGTTGCCCAGTTCCAGGGCGAGATCATCATAGCAGACCAGGCAATTCTCAGCATCCTCTTTATACCAATGCAGTGCTTTTTGAACCGCCCCGCCGCTGTTATTCATATAGGTGGTAGGCTTCACCAGATAAATATTGTGGCCGGCATGGCGGCCTTTCCCAACGTGAAAAGGGCCCTTTCCGGGCCCCATTCGAACTGACATTGTTTCAGCCAGCAGATCGATAAAAGAAAATCCAATATTATGACGGGTGCCAGCGTACTTATTTCCGGGATTTCCCAGACCTATGATAATAGGCATAGCGCACTCGCACAGCTTAAGTCAATATTATTGTTCTCCTTCTTCTTCGTCGGCTTCTTCTTCACCTTCGGCTTCTTCTTCGCCTTCAGCAGCTTCGCCTTCAACGGCTTCTTCACCCTCGGCAAGCTCTTCTTCGCTGGGCTCTTCGGTGATGAGAGAAGAGGTAAGCAGCTCTTCTGATTTTGGCGGACGAATGGTAACCAGTGTCTGGCTCAGATCATCCAGCGGAATAATACCTTCCAGCTCGAGATCACGAACGTGCATAGAGTCGCCAATTTTAAGATCACTGATATCCACGGTATAGGCACCGGGGATGAGGTCAGGCGTGACGCGGATGCGCAGAATGTGCATCGGCTGGAAGATACGGCCGCCGCCTTCGGTTACGCCAACAGGAGTTCCTTTCAGATGGATGGGTACGCTGATCGTAACTTTATGATCATCAGCCAGCGCATAAAGATCCACATGGATGGGCCGGTCGGTAACGGGATGAAACTCAACTTCCTTGAGCAGGGTACGATGCGTTCCACCGTCCACTTCAAGCTCAATAATTTGGCGTTTACTTACAGCCAGAATTTTCTCAAATTCAAGCTCGTCAATGGAAAAATGAATATTCTCATCAACTTCGGGGCCATAGAGTACACCCGGAACGCGCATAGCATCGCGCAGTGCCTCTGTGACGTTGCGGCTAATTTCTCTTGTTTTCCCGTTCAGGTTTATAACTTCTGGAGTAGACATAATGCGTAAATCGTTAGTTTAATCGTCAAAAAGTGCACTTATTGTATCATTGGTGTGGATACGCTGGATTGCTTCTGCAAAAATACCGGCTACGCTGAGCACCTTAATTTTATTGGAAGGTTTGCGCAGCGGGACGGTATCCGTCACCAGCAGCTGGTCAATGGGCGAATCTTCGATTCGCTGGTACGCAGGTCCCGATAAAATGGGATGTGTACAAGTGGCAATTATATTTAAAGCTCCCCGTTCTTTTAGAGCTGAAGCGGCATTGGTCAGGGTGCCGGCGGTATCGATCAGGTCATCAACAATAAGAACGTTTTTTCCTTCCACCTCTCCAATAATATTCATTACCTCAGCCACATTCTGTTTGGGCCGTCGCTTGTCAATAAAAGCCAGTTGTGTTCCCAGGCGTTTGGCATAGGCACGCGACATTTTCAGACTGCCCACATCCGGGGCTACTACCACCAAATTATCTATCGGATGTTCACTAAAATGATCGATGAACAAGCGACTGGCGTAGAGGTGATCAACCGGAATGTCAAAGAATGCCTGTATCTGGGCGGCATGCAGATCCATCGTTAAAACGCGGTCAGCTCCGGCCTCGGTCAGCAGGTTAGCCATCATTTTAGAAGCGATAGAAACCCGCGGCTGATCTTTGCGATCTTGCCGAGCATAGCCAAAGTAGGGCATCACAGCCGTTACGCGCTTGGCTGAGGCTCGTTTAGCCGCATCCAGCAACAGCAATAGTTCCATGATGTTATCGCCGGGCGGTGGCGTTGACTGTACCACAAAGATATCTTCACCGCGAATACTTTGCTCATACTTTACATAGAGCTCACCGTCTGAAAATGGCTTAATGGTGACCTCGCCAAGTGAAGTGCCGTATTGTTCAGCAATAGCACGTGTCAGGGCAATATTACTGCGGCCGGCAAATATGGCTAAAGGTGTATCCAACGAGGCGAATCATCAGTAGGTTAAAAATAAAAAGGATGACCTTACAGACATCCTTTCTTAGAGTGTTGCCCGGGGAGGACTCGAACCCCCACTGACGGTACCAAAAACCGCTGTCCTGCCATTAGACGACCGGGCAATGAAGCTCTCATTTGAGAGAGACAGATAATAGGGATTTAGCTATTTTAAATCAAGAAGAAATTGCTTTTTTAAATACAAAACATTTTTGGCACCGGCCGCCGCCACAATAATGACGTAGCTGATGAATAGTCCCCAGTTTGCGAGTATATAATTCCGGATTAAGATTGGTCTGCTTGAGCTTTCTTAGCAGTGAGCGGGGCAGCCTTACGCGATGGCTCTGCCAGAGTTGCCAGCTTTGTTGTTTAAGGCTGCGATTATGGAATAAATTGCCCAGCGAATAGAGAGCCGGCAGAAAGACCGTTCCAAACAATATATCCGCTCGCTCCTTGCCCAGCGAAGGCTTGTGCGTAATGGCATCCCGGAGCTCCTGCCAAAGCAGTTTGGGATCATCGCGCAGCCATCGCTCAAACGGAAGGTGCCAAATATACCAAAGCCCGAGAGCGCCCTGAGTTATGCGGTGTTCGGGGTGGTTGTTGGGCCGGCAGCCTTTATGCTTCCAGTCAAAGAGGCTTGGGCGGCCGTCTTGCCGGATACCCGACAGGGCGATTGCCCGGTTGCAGAAGGTGCCAGACGAGGAATAGGATGAGATCTGTTCAAACAGAAGGCCGGCAAGCTTTTGCATCGGCTCGCGGTTATGCGAAATGCCCAGCCCGTCAAAAAAGGCGGTGCCGATCAGCTTTAGCCAGGCACGGCTGGGGGGCAAGTCGGGGTCATAGAAGGCGGAGAGATCTTCCACTTTCTGTTCAAAGTATTCTTTATGGGCCTTATCTATCTGCTTGCGAAAGGCATCGTCGGAAATATAGGAAAGGTGTTGGGCGCACGGAAGCTGGGGATGACGGAGATATTGCTGCAGAAAGGATTCCAGTGATTGGCTAAGATAGTCGCCCAGGCACAGTGCAGGGATGCTTGTTTGGTCCTGCCTGCTAATGGCAGCCGAAGCCCTGTTCGAGCCACTGAAGACGACGTGCAAAATGACATTATTATAACGGCTGTCCTGGTGGTGCCCGTGATTTTGCCAGTCGGCCGGCTTCCAGTGGATTTCCACGTCGCCGTACCAGCAAAGAGAGCCAATCGATATTTTGGCGTTTTTAAAGTCGGGCCCGTCAGATAAATTTCTTTTTCCCGTCTGGTGGATTTTGACCTTATTGCCGGCCACGGAGCGGAGTTGACGGTTATTGAATTGGCGCTGTTCCCAAATCCAGTGCAACAGCTGCTCATGATATGTCGGCTCTCGCCCCTGCACGGTCAGGAGAGCTCATGCTCGCTTAGCTCGATCTGTGCGGTCGCCTCATAGAGGTCGGGTATATTTCTTCTAAGCCCGCCCTGCACATTACGTCTGATGTTAATAAGTTCTTGCCGACCTTTGATGCCGGCCGCCTCATATTGTGTGCTGATCCAGCGGCGAAGGCGGGTGGCCCGTTTCGATAACAGCTTTCGGTTTTGCTTTCCGGATTTAGGGCTGAGCAATGTACCCAGTGCTATGCCGCTAAGAAGAGAGCCGGTTGCCCAAAGAAATGCATTGAGACCATATTTTCTTGACATCACTTTTCTCCTTTAAAAATGAACGGTATTTTATTTCTGTAATAGTTAGTACCTTAGCGAGGATACCGATTGATTGTATCTAAGAATAATCAGCAAGCCTGTAGCATCCTGAACGGCCAAAAGTTGGGCAGGAAGGTTGTTTAAATCCTGTTCCGCCCCGCCGGGCTTCAGGGTGACTTAAAGCATTCTTATTTTGAAGCTAATCGGTAGACGCATTATCTTAGTATATAGTAAGGTATAAAATGCTTTTTGTTTTTCAAATGCAGTTTACTGTAATATAATAAATAGCTTGGTAGAAAGTTTTAATCTACAGAATATGAACCGTAGTGATTACGTTATATTGATGACAGCCGACCGTATCCGGCGTACCGTACAGCGGATTGCGCATGAAGTCAGTGAATTGAATGCGGCAGATCACCCGGTCGTATTATTTGGCATTAACCAGCGGGGTTTTACTCTTGCCACTATGCTTAAAGAGTTGTTGTCGGGACTGCTGGATACTTCCGTCACCGCAGATCAGCTTGCGGCGGATGAGGGATTATTTAACGGAGACAACTACGCCTCTGTTGCCGATGGAGCCAACAGCCCCTTTATCATTGTGGTAGATGATGTTATTTTTTCCGGACAAACAATGTTTAAAGCACTGCGCACGGTTATTTCGGCCCTGGATCCTGCCGAAGTTTATACGGCCGTTCTGGTCGATCGCGGACACCGGAAAATACCCGTTCGGGCCGAATTTTGCGGCATGAGGCTGCCAACCAAGCTTGACGAGCATGTATCTGTCCTAACAGAAGATAATAAAATTAAGGAGGTAGTTTTAACGCATCATTAAAGGCTGCTTTTTAGAGAACCGTTTTTATCGTAATTTAACCACATCATTGTTTTAAGAACGAACTGATTCTATGCGCAGATATTTTCCGCTGTTAACTTTTCTAATATTGGCATGCATAATAGCCCGGCCGGCGCATGGGCAGGAAGCTATTGCCATCAGCAAGCTTGTTGAGAAGGATAAGGATATTTCTGTGCGGGATATAACGCGCATTAATGATGCTATTATTGTATCTGATACGCTGGATGGCTGGCGGGTTCTTTGGATGGGGGGATTAAACGGGGCCCAGGCCGCTTACAACAATTGGAGCGGTGGTGGAGCTAATTCCATCAGCGTAACGATATCTACCGTCTTCGGGCTTCGATACCGTAAAGAAAAATTTGCCTATGCAATGGATACGAATCTAAAGTACGGAAAGGCACGCATTGCTGAAGAGGGAACCCGCAAAACCGATGACCGTATTGCCATAAATAATAAATTCAGCTATCAGTTTAAAAATGAAAAGTGGAGTGCTTTTGCCAATATTAACTTCAGTACCCAATTTGACAGGGGCTTTGACTACGGCAGTGGTGATTCAAAAAAACTGATTTCAAGTTTTTTCTCGCCCGCTTATTTTACTCAAATTGCCGGTGTGGCCTTCACACCCACCGGATATTTCTCTGTTCAGGCAGGGGTAGCTATGAAAGAAACCATCGTTGCCGATGATGCCCTGACCGAGCGGTATGGACTGTATCATACAGTGGTAAATAAATCCTCAGACCTATTTTTCCCGGGCCAATACGGCGTCTACAGTCGTAAGCCGGATAATTTCCGATTTGAGCCGGGATATTCTACGGGCTTGTTTTTCGAAAGGACCCTCTTCAGTAATATTAAGCTGGTAAGTTCAGCGGAAACCTTTACCAACCTGCAGAAAAGTATCGCCAGTACGGATGTGCACTTTTCGAATGAGCTGGTCGGAAAAATAAATAATTTTATGAATATGTCATTTCAATTTGTGATGATATATGACGATGACTACTCTAAGAAGGTACAGGTTAAACAGGTGCTTTCCGCCGGCTTGTCGGTTACTCTTCTATAAAAAGGGGACCTCTTTATTTTCGGGAAATTATTTAGCGGAATAATTCCTCGTCGGTAAAGCTCGGTACTGACTCCAATTATTCACGAAAGATGGTTAATCTCATATTCGCAAATAATCCGGGTCAAGCCTTAGAAAAACAAAAAGCCCCGTTTGGCGGAGCCTTTTGCCGTATATGTTCTAAGCTCACAATGAAGGCGCGCTTTTAATCAACATCAAACTCAATGCCCTGGGCAAGCGGAAGCTCATCGCTCCAGTTGATCGTATTCGTCTGCCGTCGCATATAGGCCTTCCAGGCATCGGAGCCGGATTCACGTCCGCCGCCGGTTTCCTTTTCGCCTCCAAAAGCACCGCCGATTTCAGCGCCGCTGGTCCCCACATTTACATTCGCGATACCGCAGTCCGAACCGCGGGCACTCAGGAAGTTTTCAGCCTCGCGCAGATTTAGCGTAAACATAGACGAACTGAGTCCTTGCTTGACGCCGTTATGCTGGGCAATTGCTTCCTCAAGTTTAGAATAAGACATCAAATAGAGAATGGGAGCAAAGGTTTCTTCCTGCACGATATTCCATTCGTTTTCGGCCGTTAAGATGGCCGGACGCACGTAGTGTCCGTCGCCATACTGATTATCCGTCAGCACCTCGCCGCCATAGACAATATCGCCGCCTTTATTTTGGATTTCTTCAAGCGCATGCTGCATCTGCTCAACGGCCTCTTCGTCAATGAGTGGCCCCACAAGCGTATCTTCATCCAGTGGGTTGCCGATATTAACGGATCGATAGATTTCCACCAGCCGCTTCTTAAGCTGATCAAATACCTCCTCATGGATAATCAGCCGGCGTGTGGAAGTGCAGCGCTGCCCGCAGGTGCCCACCGAGCCAAAGGCGATGGCCCGCGCAGCCATCTCTATATCTGCATCTTTGGAAACAATGATAGCGTTATTACCGCCCAGCTCCAGAATGGTTTTGCCCAGGCGTGCTCCTACCGTTTTTGCTACTTCTTTGCCCATACGGATGGAGCCGGTAGCCGATATAAGCGGAATGCGATCATCTTCGGCCATCCATCCGCCTACCTCGCGACCCCCGGTGATAAGGTTGAAAATACCTTCCGGCAGATCATTGCGCTTTAAGACTTTGGCAATGATATTCTGAACGGCAACGCTGCAGAGGGGGGTCTTTTCGGAACCCTTCCAGATCATGACGTTGCCGGCAATAGCGGCAATCATCGCATTCCAACTGTACACGGCCACCGGAAAGTTGAAGGCCGAGATGATACCGGTAATACCCAGCGGATGCCACTGCTCGTACATGCGGTGCTCGGGGCGCTCAGAGGGCATGGTTTTACCGTAAAGCATGCGCGATTGGCCGACGGCAAAATCACAGATATCGATCATCTCCTGCACTTCTCCCAGACCTTCCTGGTAGACCTTCCCCATTTCGTAAGTCACCAGCCGTCCCAGATACTCTTTATGGTCCCGAAGTTCCAGACCTATCTGCCGGACAATCTCCCCGCGCTTGGGGGCCGGAACCATACGCCATTCACGAAAAGCCTCCTGAGCTTTGTCGATAACCTGGTCGTACTGCTTGCGAGAGGTTAGGGTAACATTAGCAATCTGTGAGTCGTCTATAGGGGTATGGCTGGTAATGGTTTCTTCAGCACCGGAGTCTAAAAAGTGCTGGCCGGTACTTGTTCCCCGATTCGTGCCCTCGATGCCCAGTTTCTTTAAAAATTCCATATAAGATAGGTTGTTTTTGTTATTCCTTTTCACCTAAGATAAGGATACTTTTTGTGTTTTGAAGCAGAAGCTTATTATTTAATATTAACGATTAAAGCTAACTCAACA
>DATGUX010000373.1:0-6409 GCA_035300985.1 Fodinibius sp. | reverse complement strand
GCTTTTGAAGCAGGAACAGCCGGACACCCATAAATATCAACCGACTACCTTCCAGATTTGACTTCCAAAAAACAGTACAAGAAGCTTAAAGAAGACGTCATTTCGCGGCTTTCCTCTAATAAACAGCATGTTATTGCATTAAGTATACTGTTTTTACTTCCGCTTATTCTGTATTCCGCTATTTTTTTTGGGGGCAAGCAATTTTTAGGAAACGACGTGGTACAGTGGCGGGCGGGAGCTGAGTCAGTCATCGAATATATGGACGCCCACGATGGAGAGCATCCCAACTGGGCTACTAATATGTTCTCGGGCATGCCTTCGGCAGTTATCCACAATCCTTCCTCCCCTCCCAATATAGACTCTTTTTTAAAGTGGATTGGCGGCGATACTCATCCCCTGCCCTTCTTCTGGATCCTGCTGGCCGGAGCCTACGTCTTCTTTGTTATTCAGGGCATGCGTCCCTTTTCGGCCGCCCTGGGCTCTGTCCTAATCGGTTTTACCACCTATCTGCCCATCATCATCGAGGCCGGACACTACAGCAAGTTTTTAGCTTTCTCCTTTATCCCCTGGATGTTCGTCGGCTATTATATGGTGTCGCGCTGGAATAAAAGGCTGCTCAGCTTCTTTATTTTTGCTCTGGCTATGACCCTCCAGCTGCGATCCAATCATCCGCAGGTTACTTATTACTTTCTGTATCTGCTGGGCTTTTGGTGGATTTATGACACCTGGCTGGCCTATCACAAAGACGAGCTAATGGACTGGGCACGGCGCACCGGCATCGCTTTTGGAGCGGGCATTCTGGCCCTGCTTTCCAGCATCGACCTCTACTGGCGGATGTACGATTATGCACAGTACAGCATTCGGGGCGGTTCATCGCTGGATGCCGCCCAGGGCAGCGGCCTGTCTCTCGAATACGCTTTCAGCTGGTCTCAGGGCGTAGGAGAATTACTGACGCTTATTATCCCCGGCCTTTATGGCGGAGCATCCGGCGAAGCTTATTGGGGGCCTAAGACTTTTACCAGCGGTCCCCATTATTTCGGAGCTATCGCCTTTCTGCTGGCCCTCATCGGCCTCTTTCGTTACCGTAAAAAGCTGAAGTATCTATTCTTTGGCACCGGATCATTGACGCTGCTGTTTTCCTTGGGCTACCACTTCCCGCTGCTCAACGAGTTCATGTTCAACTATATGCCCTACTTCAATAAGTTTCGCACGCCCGAGATGTGGCTTATTGTATCCGTTTTCTGTTTTTCGGTACTTGCCGTATATGGCATTGAAGCCCTCTTTGATATCGCCCGGAATAAATCCCTAAAAGAGCTTTATTTGCCTGTCGGTATTGCTGTTGGTATAGGACTCATTTTTACTTTTGGAAGCAGTACCTTGCTCTCATTTGAAAAGCCAGGGGAGACCCAACAGTACGCCCGGCAGGTGGCTGCACAAAACAATATCTCCCCCGATAATCCCCAGGTGCAGCAGCGCGTGCAGCAGTTTATCAACACCCGGCTCAAGCCCGACCGCAAGGAGATGGCTGCCGGGGATGCCACCCGGTACCTGATATTGGTTTTGTTGGCCGGCGGACTTATAGTTGTGTTCGTACAACGCAAGATAAGCAAAGGCTATCTTTTAGCTGGTTTGCTGGTGCTGGCCGCTTATGATATGATGAGCGTGGACAACCGGTACGTGAAAGAAGATCGCATGGTTCCCGACCGGCTGGAGGCTGAACAGCTTATTCAACAACGGCAACAGCCGGCTGACCGATTTATCATGCAGAATATTGAGAGCGGTGAAGGCTGGCCCTACCGCGCTTATCCGCTGATGAGCAATCCTTTCAACAATGCCGTTCCTGCTTATTTCTATCCATCCATCGGCGGATATACCGGCGTCAAGCTGGGTTATTATCAGGATATGGTGGATAATTTTCTAACGAATTCCAATGGTCAACCAACCATCAAGGCCGACAGCCATGCCATACTTGACATGCTGAATGTAAAATATATCTCTATCGGTCAGCAGCTGTCTCTGTCCGGCTATACCGAAGTGTTCAACGAAAATGGACAGCGCGTATACCGTAACGACGACGTGCTGCCTAAAGCTTTTTTCGTAGATTCGGTGTCCACCGTAGCCACTCCGGGTGAGGCAGTAGAAGGGATGAAAGCCACCTCCTTCCGTCCCGCGAAGCTGGCCATCGTCGAAGCAAAAAAATCTATCAGATCATCAACAGATTCTACAGCCAGCGTTGCGGTAACTTCCTACAGCGCTAAAACCATTGAGCTGGAAAGCTCGACCAACGAGGCCGGCTTCCTGGTTCTCAGTGAAATCTACTATCCGGATGGATGGCAAGCTACTATTGACGGCGAGGCCGCTGAAATCTATAAGACGAATTTTGTGCTGCGCGGGCTGCAGATCCCGGCGGGAGATCATACCATTAAAATGACTTTCCAGCCTATCTCATCCCTCTGGGGCCAGCGACTGGCCTGGCTGGGCCATATTATTCTTTGGATCAGCGGCATTGGAGCAGCATTCATAATCTACCGGCAAAAAGGAATAACCTGATTGCCCCCACTTCTCGATCCTTCCTTACAACTGCGCTACAGCGGTAAGTCGTGCGGTTCTTGCTTTGGTTTAGTATTTTTTTGCTAAATTAGTTTTTGAAATTATATATAGACACATTAGCTGCTATTAGCACCAAGCTGAAAAGAATTGAGATGGATGAGAAACCTTTTAACAGCCCAGGCAGATTTGACCGACTACAAATTTTTAAAAAACGGGCTTATTTAGGCCATTGATAATACAGACGAATCGTAGCGGATGATTGAAAAATATTTTATGTCGGACAAAAGTTTGGATAACGCCCTGCTTCAAATAGAAGGAAAATAAAGCCAGGGGCTAACGCCGCACAATCGTTAATGTCATGAGCCGTCGGATGGCTTAGTTGTAAGCCACACAGCTAAAATTTCTTACCATTTAATTAACAAAAGTATTACTATGCTTATAACCTTTTAACTCATACTTACCCAGTATGATAAATGACATCGCTATGAAATTTGTGAAGCTATTATTTCTGTTTGTGTTTATAATTACCCTGGCAGGCTGCCTTGATAATAGTACGGATCCGGAAATAATTACTGAACCCTCTACAAGGTCAAATTATTATATCGTAAATCAAACCGCATTAGACCTAAATGTTACTTACAATATAGCCTTCTTAGATAAGGATAGTACCGTAGCCGTTCTCGCTGATTCAACTACTAAGATCTTTGAATCCGGAGGAATTGGCAGCTCTCCTCCACCCTCCTCAGCTTTAGAAGAGCTGAGTTTTTTTGAGCTATCCGACAATACGAAATCTCCCCTTTTAACGATCCAACCTATTGTAAATGAGAATTGGAAAGCTACCGGAGAGAATGAAGCGACGAGGTTTGAGTTAGTCATTACAAACCAGGATTTAAATTAGCTTCTCTGAACATATTGTAGGCCCAGTAACAATCGCTTCACCAGAGTCGCACCGGCCTACCTACGCCACGGATTCAGTGGACTTCGCGCTCATATATTGACCCTCCGTTCATCGTTTAGCAATTCAATATTTTCTTATGCACAACATATACGTGCGCCGTTAGGTATTGGCCAGATCCTTTCCCTCTTTGACACGATTTGCCTTTCCAATTCTTGTTGAGAAACCAACCAAATAGCTAAAACTTCACGGAGGCACTAATTTTGCAACTGGCCGACTATTTTCGTTGCTTACTTAAAAATCAATCCCTGCACCGTAATGTGCGGGAGCATTATTCCGCCTGAATATTAATATTTAGCTATGCCCGTTACTATCTCCCCTTCCAACGCTGCAGATCACCCGGCAATCATCCGGCTGTTAAACAAAGACCGAGGTGATGATATGAGTAAAGAAGAACGCGCTCGCCAGGGTTTCATTCAAGGGAATATTAACAAATCCATGCTTACTCGTTTTCAGGCCGGCAGTGGCGTATTTGTCGCACACAAACACAAACAAATGGTCGGCTTGCCATGACCTCTCAACCGGGTATGCTGTCTCAAGGACCACCAGCCTGTTCAATCGAAACCGTAAGAGAAGCCGCGCCGGGGATAGCAGATAATAATATCTTCCTCTACGGACCGGCAGCCATCGATCGCCGCTATCAGGGGCAAGGTATTCTTACGCGCTTGTTAACCTATATCTGCAGCAGTCTGCAAGAGCAGTTTAATCTGGCTGTTGCATTTGTTGAACTGACCGACCGAAAATCACTATCCATCCATCGTCATTATCCCATGTCCGAGGCTGCTTGTTTCAGGTTTAATAGGCGTAAGTATGTTGTATTCACCTTTTCTCCCACGCAGTTTCTGCGGCACTATGGAGTGGTCTCCTGATTACAAGAGCGTACTGTCTTTGGGTATACCTTGCTTGCTAAGTCAATATTCCGATGCCTGCCCGGAACTGCCGGTGCATTAGACATACAACTATTATTCCTCCAATAATAAGCTTCATGAACATTCACGGTGAACACGACCCATCTCTGCCACAGAAAGTCTTTCTTGCTGCCAGCCACTTGATGGCAGTCAGCTTAGTTGCCTGGCTTCTGTTCGATGATGGCATCGTTACCCTTTCAAGTTGGCTGAACTTTGGCATAAGTGCTGGCAACTATCTGCGTAAGATACTGCTGTTAGGCGCTTCCGTGATCTACTTAGTCCGCATTTGCTTTACGGGTTACTTTCTTCAGCGAAAAATAGCGTGGAGCGAAGCCGCAACCGTTTCCATCTGGCTTTATATACTCCATCTCAGTTTTGCCTTCCTGGGAGGACAAAATGCAGCGCCCGTAGGTTTTATAGGTATTGCCGGGTGCGCCCTATACCTCACAGGATCTTACCTTAATACTGCTTCGGAGTATGAGCGCTACCGCTGGAAACAAGATCCCAAAAATCGGGGCCGGCTCTATACCCAAGGTCTGTTCAGTTATGCAATGCACATCAATTACTTTGGAGATACTCTTCTTTTTACCGGATTCGCTCTGATCACAGCTTCAATGTGGTCGCTTATTCTTCCGGGAGCCATAGTGACGTTGTTTATCTTCTTTCAGATCCCAAACCTTGATGCCTATTTGAGCGAAAAGTACGGAGAAGATTTTGATGCCTACGCTGAAAACACCAGTACGTTTATCCCCGGCATTTACTGAAGTTGTTGAAGAGGCATAATGCCTATACTAATGTGGCAACTCTGCTCCCAATATTAGCTTATCCGGTCACTTTATCACCTGCAGGTAATACTGAACGTTCAGTATTAGTAGCCCTTTGGATTAGCCAATATCAAGAACATATAGAGGGTCGAGCCAACCTATGCGAGAGGGCCCACTACGCCAGATCCCAAGGAATATGGCGTAGGTCGTGCTTCGGCAGACGGGCGTAACCGGGACCCGTTTTGTTGCGAATAACGCCACTCCCTTCGGCTACGCTCAGGAAGCACCTTAAAACTGACTACGCTCAGTGTTCTAAATTAGTTCTGCAAAGATTTTTATTATTTATACAGCAGGCAGCAGCATCTCTTGCGAATAGATATCTACTCCAAAATAATTGAGCACGCGCTGCAATCGCTTACGCTCGCTCCGGTCAAATGAATGCTGCCACTTTCCCAACTGAGCCCGAACACTCTTCTGAAAGGTTGACTCCACCGTGGTAGAACTGGCTTTCTGGAGCTGCCGAAATATCCCCTCGGGCAACGGGCGCTCCCAGCGGTCAAAAATACCCTGTAAAACCGATTCGGGTTCTGTCAGCAGCTGCTCGTAGTGTATAGCTATCCAGTCGCGTTCGTGGCGCTCATTATCGAGCACAACCTTATTATTAATGCACCAATCGGCCACCAATATTTCCTGCTGTGTGTTCAGAGATGATAAATAGGATTCATGTTTTCGGTATATTCCGTTATAAGGCATGGAGGGAATGCTGTACTGTTTAAAAGCTTCGTCCCAGCTGCCCTCTTTCATCTGTGATGCGGCAACGGCAAAGGGATGGCGGATAAGATAGATCGGTTTATTACTGAAATAAAATTGACGTGTCAGCCATGGAAGCAGTCCGTTCGCCCGCACGAATTTTATCACCATTCGATCGGCACTGCAAAATTTGAGCGGAAAGGTACGCGAGCTCATCCAGTAGTTGAGCAATTCTCCTGTAAACAGAGCTTCAAAGGCCTGCTGAGCCTCCATCCAGTCTTCATTTTCAGGAATATGCTGGCGCCACCCAAAGCCGCTGTCGGCAAAGGCCCTGCCCTTTCTGAGATGCAGCGGCTCCCACAGCAGAGCACTGCCCGGCATCTGGCTGATCAGCTCGGCAACCCACGTGCTCCCGCTCCGGGGATAGCTCGAGATAATGATATGATCTTCAGGATTAAAATGTCGGGCACCGGCACTTGCGG
>DATGUX010000372.1:0-5119 GCA_035300985.1 Fodinibius sp. | reverse complement strand
GTTTTCTCAAACTCAGCTTTTTGGTCCTTGAGGTCATTCCAGCGTTCCTGGACACCCGGTTCCAGTTCTTCGGATTTATTATTAATGGCTTCTTTGACCTGGTTGAAGTCCTCAGTGAGGGCTTCTTCCTGCTTACTCATTTTATCGGTAAAATTCTGTTGCATAGAATCCATTCCCTCGCTTATGGAATCCTTAGCCTTGCTGGTGGTCTGCTCGGCACTCTCTTTCAGCTTGTCCATCTCATCCTGAGACTTTTGACTACAGGATGCGAATACAAGTCCGATAGATACTGCGATGACTGCTAATGTAATTCGTTTCATAGCTTGAACAATTTTGTTAAAATTGAATTAATATTATTATGATAGGTTAGTTATTCTCTAATACTGCAACATTAGCCAGATGTTCCGCAATTAAAGTTCTATAACTTAACTGCCTCTGCAGCAACCGAACGGACCTTCTTATAACGACACCATCTAATATTATGATTATTAGTATTTTAGGATGCGGCTGGCTTGGCCTGCCTTTAGCTGAACAGCTGCGTGACGACAGACATACCATCAATGGATCAACGACAACAGAAGACAAGCTGCAGGTGCTCAAGGGCAAAAGCATACGCCCTTTTTATATCAAGTTGGATCCTGATCTCAACTCCAATGCAGATCCAAGCTTTTGGGATGCTCACCTGCTGATCCTGAATATCCCCCCCGGGCGCAACCGTAAGGATGTCCAATCATTTCATCGACACCAGATTGAAGAGGTTGTCAACCAAGTGACTGATTCGCCGATCAAAAAAGTCATCTTCATTAGCTCAACCTCGGTATATCCCGCACAACCCGGCATCGTTGCCGAAGCCGATGCCACTCCGGGGCAGGCAGCGCGCCCTTCCGGCAATGCATTGCTGGAAGCCGAACAGCTGCTGCGTAAACAAACCGATTTTAATACCATCATCCTTCGCTTTGGCGGACTCTATGGCTACAAGCGCCATCCCATTACTCATTTGGCCGGACGAAAAAACCTGGACGGCGGCAGCGCGCCCGTCAATTTGATTCACCGCGATGACTGCACCGGTATCATTAAAAAGGTCATTAAAAGTGACATTGCCGGCGGTACTTTTAATGCTGTCTCCGACGGACATCCCCCAAAAAGCATGTATTATCCGGCTGCGGCTAAAGCCTTTGGATATGAACCTCCCACCTATAAGCAGGATGAGGCAGAGAATGGGAATAAAATAGTATCCAACAGTAAGCTAAAAAAACAATTGGGATACAAATTCAAGTATCCCAACCCCATGGACTTTTAAATCCTAAGAACTGGGCTATTCAAGCATACCAAAACTAAACAAAGTGAGTCGATATGAAATCAAATATCCATATTTATAAAACGGATGCCGTCACCGTCGAATACGACCAAGAGCGATGCATTCATGCCGCAGAGTGCGTTAAAAGCCTGCCATCGGTGTTTGACACTCAGAAACGACCATGGATACAGCCCGACAATGCAAAAGCCAAACAAATAAAGCAGGCGATCCAACACTGCCCTACAGGAGCCTTGAAGTATAAAGATGCTGGTTCTGACGAACAGGCTGAAGCCCGGAATGCAATCATCATTTCACCTGACGGACCGGTGTATTTACGTGGTGATATTGAAGTGCGCAATGCAGAAGGAAGAACATTGCTCAAAGATACCCGATTGGCCTTGTGTCGCTGCGGAAAATCGAAAAATAAACCGCTGTGTGATAACTCGCACCGCAACGCTGAATTCAACGCACCCGCCGCCTTTGATGCGAAAAAGCTGCAGCATGCTGCAGAAGACACGCAAGGCGGGCCGCTTATAATCAAGCTTATGAAAAATGGGCCGGCTTTAATCAGCGGCTCTTATCAGATGTATTCCGTTGCCGGCCAGCCGGCAAAAAGCAGTAAAAATATGGCTCTGTGTCGCTGCGGCGGGTCTTCGGGTAAACCGTTTTGCGACGGCACACACAAGAAGATTGGGTTTAAGGGATAAAATTGTACATTCACATCATCTTCATTTACGA
The DNA here is from genome assembly GCA_035300985.1 of Fodinibius sp. Classification (GTDB taxonomy): domain Bacteria; phylum Bacteroidota; class Rhodothermia; order Balneolales; family Balneolaceae; genus Fodinibius. The sequence goes on along the minus strand of DATGUX010000372.1, from coordinate 3,084 downwards.
TTACTAATTACAGCATTAAAATTGACCCTTTTAATACTTTCATAATCAACCGGGCGTTAAAATAAAGACATCCTTTAAGAACCGGTTCCGTTTAAATCCAAAAGATGACATATGCATAGACTTTTTCTAATGATTGGCGGCATTTTAATGGCACTGGCCGTAGCGCTGGGAGCTTTTGGTGCACATGGACTTAAGAAAATATTATCGCAGGAGATGTTAACCATATTTGAAACCGGTATCTCCTATCACTTTTATCATGCGCTGGGCTTACTTGCAGTAGGCCTTGTTGCTCGCCATTTACCCAACTCCGCTCTTCTGTCATGGTCGGGCTGGCTGATGCTGGCCGGCATCGTCATTTTTTCGGGCAGCCTTTATTTTCTGTCGATAAGCGGTATTCGCTGGTTGGGAGCGATTACCCCTATCGGCGGCCTCTGCTTTATTGCTTCCTGGATACTATTCGTCATGACCATCTGGAAGGAATTATAATCAAATTTAATTAAAATAGCCTATTGCAAAATTCATACTTGCAGTTCCCAATCATTATTATAAATTAACAGTAATTAGAAAAACACCTTTAATAGCCCTAAAAGGGTTTTAAAGAGTAGCACAAGCACAAAATCAAGGAGCATCCCGGCAACTGTCGGTATAATTAACGTAATTCGCCATGGGAACACATATTAAAATCAATAGGATTCTGCCGCTGTTGCTCCTATGGCTGTATCCTTTAAGCCTGCCGGCACAAAACGAGGTAGAGCGTGAGATAAACTCCCTGAAGGGCATACAAGCTATGCGTTTCAGAGTTAATTATGGGGCAAATGCCAGTCTCTCAGAAAATCAGACTATTGATGCAGTGGTATTACAAGAAGCAGGGGAAGAAATACTTCAGGACGGAAATATCACACTCATACCGAATGATAGAAAAGACCCGGCCGGCCAGGGTCCTTTGCTTCATCTACATATTAATGCAATGGACGCCGGACGCGGACTTATTCCCTTTGCTATTAGCCTTAAATTCTACCAACCGGTAAAACTGCCGCTCAACCGAGACCTGCAGACCTCAGCAAGCACATGGGAAAGCAGCACATTAGGTTTGGTATCCCAGGATCAGCTCCAGGTCATTGAAGAGTCGGCCCGGGGATTGCTAAGGGAATTTAGGGCGGATTTCAATGAAGTTAACGGCCGCAATCGGATACAATAACATATATTAGCTCAATCACAGACATTAATTTTCGAAAAAATATTTACTACATGAACTTAAAAGAATTCAAGAAATTTTGCCTTTCCTTCGATGGAGTAACTGAGAATCGTCCCTTTGACGATGAAAACATCCTGGCCTTTAACGTGATGGACAAGGTTTTTGCGCTGACCAACACAGAAGATTTTAATAGCATTAACATGAAGTGTGACCCTGTTAAAGCCTCGATGCTGCGAAATTTATATGAGGAGGTTCAAACCGGTGAATTCCTGGATAAGCGCCACTGGAATGCCGTAGTACCTGACGGGGAACTTGACGATGAACTTATTAAAGAGTGGATAAAGGATTCTTACAATATTATTGTTGAGGATCTGCCCCGCAAAAAACAAAAAAAGCTGGAAAAGATGAGCAAAAACTAACCTTTTCCACCCCTGACAAATAATTTTTTAATGCGCCCCAGGCTCTTTTTTTCAAAGTTCCATACAAACTCAAACTGACCCAACAGGAAACCATAGAGCAAGAATAATATCTGATAGGATGGAAAAACGACCAGGCCCCATCCCAGAACCTCCATCCAAAGTGGTGTCTGCTCGTTAAAGCCCAGCCATCCAAATACGAATTTGCGTACATAAAGAGCGGTCATACCGGTAATAGAAAAGATAAACAGAATAAGAATGATGCCGCCAATAGTTTCCACATTCCAGCGGTCTTTGAGCTTTTCAATGATATTCTGAAGCTTTTCTTTCATTTAATTAGTCTGAGATAATCTGGAGCGATTTGTTGGCAGCTTCAATGGTTCGATCCAAAAGCTCATCCGTCAGCGAGTCGGCTAAAAACCAGGTCTCGAAAGGCGACGGCGGAAGATAAATTCCGTTGTCCAGCATGGCATGGAAAAAACGCTTGAACTTAGCTTCATCGATATTTCGGGCGGTCTCAAAATCAAGTACCTCTTCTTCAGTAAAAAATACGCTGACCATTGATCCAATACGATTGATATGTGCTGACACATTATGATCGGAAAAGGCAGCTTGCAATCCCCGGTGCAGATAGGTTGTTTTTTCCTCCAGCCGGTCATAATGAACAGGATTTTCGTGCAGCTCGGTAAGCAGGGCATAACCGGCAGCCATCGCCAGCGGATTTCCTGAAAGGGTGCCGGCCTGATAGACGGGTCCATCGGGCGATACCTCTTGCATAATCTCTTGCCTTCCACCGAAGGCGCCCACCGGCAGGCCGGCACCAATGATCTTTCCGTACGTCACCAAATCGGCACGAACCCCAAAGCGCTGCTGGGCTCCACCTTCCGCTAACCGAAACCCGGTCATCACTTCATCCATAATAAAGACCGATCCGTGCGCATCGCAGAGCTCACGCAATCCGGACAAAAAGCCTTTCCGAGGCGGAATACAACCCATATTACCCGCAACGGGTTCTACGATAATGGCTGCGACTTCATCCTCATATTCATTAAGCAGCTGCTTGACCGAATGCAGATCATTAAAGCTGGCAGTAAGCGTATCCTTAGCCGTGCCCTCGGTTACACCCGGGCTGCTTGGCGTACCGAGGGTCAGCGCGCCGCTGCCGGCATTGATCAGGAAGGAATCAGCATGACCATGGTAATTACCCTCAAATTTGATAATCTTATCACGGCCCGTAAAGCCACGGGCCACCCGGATGGCACTCATACAGGCCTCGGTGCCGGAGTTCACCATCCGGATTTTATCCACGCCGGGCACCATCTGCCCAACCAGCTCGGCCATCTTCACCTCAATCTCGGTAGGTGCTCCAAAAGAAGTTGATTTAGCCGCTGTTTGCTGCACGGCCTCAATGACCGGCTCGTAGGCATGCCCCAATATCATAGGGCCCCACGAGCCCACATAATCGATATACTC
>DATGUX010000371.1:0-21498 GCA_035300985.1 Fodinibius sp. | reverse complement strand
ACGTGATAATATGAAACTCTATAATTCGATGGATGCAAAAGTGTTGGCCATCAGCGTTGACAGCTTTTTTGCTTTGAATGCCTTTAAAAAAGCGGAGAATCTTAACTTTACATTGCTCAGTGACTTTAATAAATCCGTATCCGCACAATACGATAGCCTCTATGAGGAATACTACGGAATGAGAGGAGTCTCCAAGCGATCGGCCTTTATCATCGACCCGGAAGGAATCGTGAGGTATCGGGAAATACTTGAGGATTCCGGTACACAGCCGGACTTTGATGCTATCAGTGATACACTTGCAGCACTTGGATAGCTGGTTTCATACTGAAATCTACTGAGACTGAATAGGCTGTCTGACCAGATTCAATTCAACCCATCAAAGAAGGGCAAGCCAGTCGGGGGCTTTAGTTTTGAACACTTTTCCTCTGGGAGCGATATACCTTACCTCTATTTCTATTTATACTTAGTAAGAAAGCCTTTCAGGATGGTACAATAAGGACATGATTCTTGTGGCTACAGGAAGCTGTTTTCATGGAAGCTTACAAACCGAATACCCTCTTCATCAAACACATCCAGGATGGGATTCCATCGATCGGCAAAATCCTTAAATCCATTGTCAACCATATCGGGTTTGTTGGGAGGGAAGGAGTAGAGTTTAGACCATATTGAGCTGCCGGTAAAGCCATTAATAACATCCACGCCAAGTTTTGCAGCTGTACGCGCCGTTGTTTTTATCTCTTCGGCTGCGCGTTCGCTCACCCCTTCGGGATCGCCATCCCCCCACACTTGCGGAGCGAGGATATCTTTATGTCGCTCGTCAATAGGGTCACATACGGCCTGTCCGTTCAGGTGATTACTGATCGACCAAACCTTTAAGTTATACTTGGCTAATAAATCTTTTCGTTGTTCACAGTAATGATCCTTCTCAAGTGCTTTATGTACATCAAAATGATTGCCCCAGCATGCCAGTTCAAGCCCGTCATATCCCCATTGAGAAGCTTTTTTAGCAATTGTCTCTAAACTGAGATCAGCCCATTGTCCGGTGAAAAGTGTTACTGGTCGAGACATATGTAGTAATTTGCTTTATTGGGATTTAACAGAAAATAGTTATAGATATACCGTTTGACAATTTAATTTCTGAGGGTCTTACACAGCAGATTTTTTGCTGCTTAAGATGATTCTCGAACTTCCAGGTTAACAGGTACCAGGCTTAGCACGCCTTTATCCTGCTTAGGATTAGATAGTATTTCTTTGAGTTTTTCCAGCGTCACCTCACCAAGCTTCTGATAGTTTGTATGAACCGAGGAAATACTCGGGTAATGATGTTCGCAGATGGGCAGATCATCGTAGCCTACAATAGCAATATCGCCGGGGATGTCATAACCATGCATTAAAGCCCCTTCCATAAAGGCGTGGCACATACCATCATTTGATGCAAAAATAGCGCGTGGTTTGTCTTCGAGTTTATGGAATGACTTAAAGGCTTTCCTGCCGGATTCAAAAGAAAAATCTCCGTCAAAATCCCATATCAGCTCCATATCGTTTGTTTGATAGATAAAATCTTTAAACCCGTTTGAACGGTATCGTGCCTCAATTGCCTCAAATGCGCCCCGGATTATGCCACATTTTTTATATCCGCGGTTTTTAAAATGCTCCGCTGCTAAATATCCTCCACTGTATCCATCAAATGTTACGGTAGATAGCACCGGATTCTCAATAAGAGCTGCCGACACGACAGGATAATCATCCGGTAAGGCATCTTGTATTTCTTTATAATCCGATTGTTTATACTGGGGAGCAAATACAATGAGCCCGTCAATTTTCATGTTGCACAACTTCTTAAGCCTTTCCAGAGAGTCTTCAAATGATGAGTGAAGAATAATAAGTGATAGCTGTATATCCTTGTTTTGGGCTGCAGTATTAAAACCGCTAAAGAATGAAGCATAGAATTCGCCCGTGTCAAATTGAGTGAGTACCAAAGCCACATTGAGCGTGTCGATAAGCTCTTCGCCACTTAGTGTTTGGTAGAGCGGATAATTTAGCTTTTTTGCACTTTGGTAAATTTTATGTCGTGCTTTGGTACTTAACTTTTCTGATCCATTAAGGACTCTCGAAATAGTTGAGATGGAATATCCGGTATCTTCAGCTATGTCTTTAAGTGTGACTTTCACGAAAATAGATATTTAATGATTGGGCTGTAATTAAATCCATGATATCATTTAAAAACTACAATAAGCGGCAGATTGATGAATATTTCAAATAAATTTCACATAAAAGTGAATTTAATGCAAAATTTTTTCACTCCGGAGATCTCTGTGAATACTTCATAAAAGGATCTTGCAAAGCAACTCAAGATCACTATTGTGCTAATATATAGTATACAATACCGACCTGAATAATCAAGGATTATACGTTTTAAAGAGGGATTTATTAGCTATAGTCTGTCTTGTTAGGATAAAATATAAATGGCTTCTATCTGCTGACCTCTCAAAAAGGAGGGTTGTGATTTTAATGAATGGGATAAGTCCTTTGGCAATATACTTTCAAATAAAATCGATATAAACAGCAATCATTAAAAAAAATTTCATATAAATTAAATAAATTTGCTTTTTTTGATAAAAGTGATAATTATTAATGCCTCATAGGAGATACGATGAGAGTTATATCTCGCTATTTACACTCGGATCAGTGGTCACTTGCGTATGATGCGTGAAGGGTAGAAGCAATTTCCGAATTGCAATCTTAGTATGTAGGAGGTAATTAAGATGCAGGCTAAGATTAAATAAATATAAATATATGGATATAAACCGGTTGATTCCACCACACTATACGCCTATACCGGTCGGAACGTCTATTTTGAATGATATGAGGATGAGAATATGAATTACAATTGTGAGGGTGGAAGCTACTCTAAAACTCCATTTGGATACGATGAAGACTCCTGTACTCTCGTGATCAAAAAACGGGAAGGAGCGTTTCCGGACATGGTGACAGGTCGAATGTTCAATATTGTCTGGTTGGAAAGATTAATCCCAAAGGTCTCAGCTTTGAAAGCAAACCCGCCCCAAAGGTGAGCTATTCTGGGACTGAACAAACCTTTTAATTTCAAAAAGGCGGTCAAAATAATAAATGGCTACAACATAAATAGCAAAGCTGATTTTTAATCCATTAACTAATTTATAAATATGTATTTAGCATTACCTGATAAACCACCAAAAAAATTAAAATTAGTTAGCAAGTTTCTATCAATTTTAGCGATATGCTGTTTGATTACTACGGCAAGTTATGCACAAAACGACTATAAAGTTAGTGGTGTTGTGACGGATGCTTCGAGCGGGGAAACGATTCCCGGTGTGAATATTCTTGTCAAAGGAACCACAACGGGTACCGCAACAGATGCGGAAGGAACTTATTCGTTAACTGTTCCTTCGTCAAAGGATACCCTGCTGGTCTCGAGTATCGGTTATGCAGATCAAACAATACCTATTCAAGGACGCCACACTATTGATATAAGTTTAGACCCCAAGGCTTTACTGGGAGAAGAAATGGTTGTAATCGGTTATGGAAGCCAGCAGCGGCAGGATGTAACCGGTGCTATTTCTTCTGTATCAGCCGAAGACCTTAGCAACCAGCCTGTTGCTGATATTAATCAAGCATTACAGGGCAAAGTATCCGGTGTTCAGATCACTTCGAACAGTGGAGCGCCGGGCGGAAACCTGATGGTACGTATCCGGGGAACAGGCACGATTAACAATGCCGGGCCGCTGTATGTTATTGATGGAAACCCGATGGCAGATCCCAGTAATTTAAATCCTAATAATATACAATCGGTTGAAGTATTAAAAAGTGCCTCTGCAGCGGCAATATACGGCTCCCGAGGCGCCAATGGTGTGGTCTTGATCACCACCAAAGATGGACATGCAGGAGATATGCAGGTAGATTATAATATGTATATGGGGGTTCAGGAGACGCCTAAAAAATTAGATATGACCAACGCTCAGCAGTATGCACAATTGTATAATGAGGCCTTAGTGAACGGTGGCGATGATCCGGCTTTTGACAATCCCGCACAATTTGGAGAGGGCACTGACTGGCAGGATGCTGTTTTCCGAACAGCCCCGATCAGTAATTTCAATCTTGCTTTTTCGGGAGGTAACGAGCGATCACAATACCGGATAAGCACGGACTACCTGTCACAAAATGGTACTATCATTGAATCAAAATACCGTAAGCTTAACTTTTCTGTCAATTCTTCCCATGATATTAAGGATTGGCTGCACGTTGGAGAAAATATCAACTACACCTATTCTTCAGAAGTTGATATTCACGAAGAGGTACTTTTTGGCAACCCGATCTGGAGTACAATCATTGCTGCTCCAACGGCTCCGGTAAGAGAAAAAGATGGCTCATGGGGACATCCCGAATATTCAACCGAAGGTAATCCGGTAGCTACCATCCATTATAATCACGACAATATCACGGAAAAAACATTAAGCGGAAATTTTTTTGCTACAATTGATTTCATAAATACGCTTTCTCTTAAAAGCCAGTTTAATATTAATATTGGCGATGGCAGAAATAAGGCTTTCACGCCTGTCTATGATATCTACTCTCATCAGCGAAACCCGATTAGTCAACTGGAACAATCAGCGTATGACTGGACCAACTGGAGTTGGGAAAGTACGTTGCGATATGAAAATACATTTGGTGACCATAACCTGAATGGTCTTTTAGGATTTACGGCACAGAATGTTGAGACCTCAAATATTTATGCTGTTGGACAAGAACTACCGCCCGGTGCCGGCAATAATAACAATCTCCGTTACCTGGGTCTGAGCTCTGATGGTTTCCAAGTTGATGGCGGAGCTGGCGAATGGGGTATGGTTTCATTGCTGGGACGGATCGATTATGATTATCAGAATACTTATCTCGCAACCATTAATTTTCGGCGGGATGGCTCTTCACGCTTTGGCTCAAATAACCGCTGGGGGAATTTCCCATCTTTCTCCTTAGGATGGCGGATTTCCAGTGAGCCCTTTATGAGCTCTGTCGACTTCATTGATGACTTGAAACTTCGCGGAGGCTGGGGCGAACTGGGAAACCAAAGTGCCCTTTCCAATTATGCTTTTGTCTCAACCCTTAATTCGAATATTCCTTATTTCTTTGGTCAAAACGATCAAGTGGTCTTGGGGCAAACGCCCAGCAGCACTGCTAATCCCGATTTAAAATGGGAAACAGTCCAGGAGTGGGATTTTGGTATAGATCTGAGGATGCTTGACGACCGTGTGACTTTTAGCGGGGGGTATTATCATCGCAAAACAACCGATATGTTGGTACAGCTGCCTATTTCCGGTTTAGCTGGCCTTCCCAATCCGCCCTTCAAAAACGCCGGGAACGTAGTAAACAAAGGATTGGAATTCACAGTAGGATATCATAAAAATTCAACAACAGGTTTCTCTTATGATATCTCTGCAAATATTTCCACGCTCAATAACGAAGTCACCTACCTACAAAATTCTGGAGCAGCTTTCAGCAGTGGCAATGTGAAGAATGCGAACGTATCCCGAACTGAAGTTGGCCATCCTATTGCTTCTTTTTATGGATACCAGACCGACGGCCTATTCCAGAACTGGGATGAAGTATATAACCATGCCGCTCAAAATCAGGATCCTGACGGTGGTCGCAATGAGGCGACAGCCCAAAATTTTACGGCACCGGGCGATATCCGGTATAAAGATCTAAATGATGATGGGGTCATTAATGCCCAGGACCGGACATATATTGGCAGTCCCTGGCCCGATTTAACCTATGGGTTGTCCAGTAATTTCCGATATCAAAATGTGGATATGTCGTTCACCTTATCGGGCAGCTATGGAAATGAAATTTATGCCGGATGGAAAACGTGGACGAATGCTTCCTCCTTCTTCAACTACTATGCCCCGGATATGTTGAATTCCTGGGACGGAGAAGGCTCCAGCAATAGCGTTCCACGAATGAATGGCAGTGATCCTAACGCCAATATCAGGGTTTCGGATCGTTTTGTAGAGGACGGTTCATATGTGAAGCTGAAAAACATTCAGCTTGGGTATACCCTGCCCCAGAGCCTACTTAATAAGTGGGACTTCCAACGAATACGAATATATGTTTCAGCCCAAAACCTATTCACTATTACCAATTATGATGGTATGGATCCAGAGGTCGGCATGAATACTCAGGAAGGGTCTCTTGACGTAGGAATCGACCGCGGAATTTACCCACAGCCGAGGACTATAACCGCCGGCTTAAATGTGAGCTTTTAATTATAAATCGAGGAATTTATTATGAGACGATTTAACACACTAATTGTATTTACAGTTGTCTTAGTATTTTTAGGGTGCAACAGCCTGTTAGAGCAAAATCCAAAAGGTGAATTAACCGAGCAGACTTTATTTGAAACTCCTGACGATGCCTACAAAGCGTTGGTTTCGATATACCGGGTTCTGCATTACGAACACCAGTCGCCCGCAGGACATATCCACTATTGGGCGTTCGGTGATGTAGCTTCGGATGACGCCATGAAAGGCGGGGAAAGTGGCTCAGATGCTCCTGAAATTTTGCAGATCCAAAACTTCAATATTACAGCTACCAATCCCGAACTGAATGCTGCCTGGAAAACTGCATATCGTGGGATACACCGGGCTAATCTTGTGATTAAAAATGCTCCGAATGTAGAAGGACTCAACCAAGCCACAGCGACCCGGTACGTCAATGAATCAAAATTTCTCAGGGCATATTGGTACTACGATCTTGTGCGAAAATTTGGTGGGGTCCCCTTGGTTTTAAAGCCCAGCCTCGAGAGCTACGAAATCCCCAAAAACAGCCGGGAAGAAATATTTCAACAAATAGAAAGTGATTTAGAGGCCGCTGCTGGAGCATTACCTACTAAAAGCTCTATTCCCCAATCTGAGCTTGGCCGCGCAACAAAAGGTGCAGCACAAGCGCTGGCTTGTCGGGCTCATCTGTTTCAGGGAGATTTTGTTAAAGCTGAAGACTGGTGCGGCAGAGTTATAGATTCTGGAGAATACAGCCTTGACTCTGACTACTCCCATATATTTTCGGTTGATGGAGAGCATGGCCCCGGCACAATTTTTTCAATCAGCTACGGTAACAATGCTGCTTATTGGAATGACGGTAATGTGGATAACATCATGCGGGGCAGCCGCGGAATGTACGGATGGGGATTCGATACTCCCACACAGGATTTGGTGAACGCCTTTGAACAGGACGATCCCCGAAAGGATGCTACTGTCTTTTCTAACGGTGAGATTCTTGTTGATGGAGATACCGCAGATGTGGGAAACAGCCCTACCGGCTATATCTGCGAAAAATATTACGTTCCCGATGATGTATTTCCGGCCAACTACTGGGATACGCCCAAAGATAAAATCCGGTATCGTTTGGGGATGGTTTTGCTCTGGTATGCCGAAGCTGCTAACGAAAACGGCCATACCCAGGAAGCTTTGCAGGCATTAAATCGCGTTCGTGACCGGGCACGCGAAGGTAACTCAAGTATTTTACCTGATATTACTACAACAAATAAACAATCTTTGCGCGAAGCTATCTGGCAGGAGCAGCGGGTTGAATACGCCATGGAACAGAAACGCTTCTACGATCTGGTGCGTACGGATCGTGCGGCAAAAGTTCTTCATGATTTCGCTGAAGAATACAATACCCAAAAGGGGGCCAACTTTACAGAAGGCAAAAACGAACTCATGCCTATTCCACAAGCACAAATCGATTTGAGCCAAGGGAATTTAGAGCAAAATTCAGGTTATTGATGCAATATTTTTTATTACTGGTCGAAAATTAGAACGCGTTTAGGAATTGGATTTGATGGTCAAAAATGCATTCGGTGTCATCCCACACCCCGATCCGGGATCTCGCGGGGTTTGGTAAGGTTGTTCTATTCTCAACTTATATTAACAATTCGGGGTGCCGGGGGCTGCAGGATGGCTTAGTGCTTATTAACTGTTTTTAACCGGTTAACGCGTTAGATAAATATTCTATCTTGCCTATTAACTATAAAAAATAAAAATTTTAAAGATATAAGTACAAATGAAGATAGGATCTCAACTTATTATAAACCTTTAAAGGTAAAATTAATAGAAGCTGTATGAATAAATTGATGCGCTCCGAGAATAACACAGATTTGGATAAAATCGCTTCTTCCGAAGCTTGGCAGGAGTTATTATCGGGAGATCGTGGCGCTTTTGAATTGCTCTTCAGACGATATTATGATGATTTGTATCGCTATGGAGTTACTTTTTGCGGCTGCCCGGATATGGCGGAAGACCATATTCAAAAATTATTTCTCAAAATATGGCGGCGAAGAGAGACGCTTGGTGAAGTAACCGGAGTGAAAACATATCTATGGTCTGGTTTACGGAGAAGTCTGATCGATGAATTCCGTAAGCAACAGACCAAAAAGAAATACTTGGACAAGTTGGAACATGATAACTTGGGTATGCAATTAACGCCCGAAGAATTTATTATCAATGACGAGCTGGATGCCATTTGCCGCAGAGCATTAGAAGAAGCCATCGACCAACTTTCCTCCCGGCAGCAAGAAGTTGTGTATCTGAAGTTTTATGAAGGCATGGGCTACGACGAGATTGAACAAATAATGGCGATAAGTTACCAAACGTCTCGTAATTATGTTTATTAGGCTTTAAAGGCAATAAAACTAAGGATCAACCCTGAAGTTATGGCCGGTTTTTTATTGCTGATAACTTTTCTAATGAGATGATTCGGGATGTAGAGATTTAGCAATTTCCTGTTTTATGAATGAGTCCGCCCCTTTCTGGAGTGGACTCTTATATTCCTAAATAAAATCATAAGATTAATCATGTAGTTTATTCTTCTTCATGAATGATTCGGGTAAAGCTACGGCTGGGCAAAGTTATAGCATTTGGGGCAGCTCCTTTTAGCATAAATAATTTGGGTTAATCTCAATTTATTTCAAAAAAAATTAAGTACAAACGCTTTGCGCATACGTCTATTGAGTGAATCAACAATGAAGGAATAGACAAAAACCATTGGAAAAAACTAATTATACGTTTAATGAGCTCATCCATAACGGCTCATTCCGTCGATGGGTCCATGGAGACGCCACGCCCGAGGAAAAGCGATATTGGGATCGGTGGACAAGCCAAAATCCCGCGAATCGTTCCCAGGCAAAGCGGGCTCAAAAGAAAGTTGCGGGTTTTTCAATTAGGCCGGTCTCAAAGCCTGATCAGGATAAAGCGTGGAATCGCCTTCAAAAAGGGATGAACAAAAAAAGTAGTTTGTACAGTACGCAGGATTTACATCAAAAAAATAAATTACCGTGGGCGTTCAAGATAGCAGCTGTCTTTTTAGTAATCACAGCTACGGGGCTGGCCGCTTATTTTATGAGTCAGGCACCTGAGAAACAGGTTAAGCAGATAGTCCATAATGAAGTGGTCACGCAGTACGGAGAACAGAAAACGATTACGTTAAATGACGGGTCAAAAATAATATTGAATGCCCATTCGAATTTGATCTATACCGTTAATTCTGCTGATCCCAGTACGGTAGAAGTATTTCTGGATGGGGAAGCTTATTTCGCTGTGGCTGAAAGAGACCCTTCCACAGACACCCCGTTTCAAGTTCGCACATCAGAAGGAATTGTAAATGTTATGGGGACCAAGTTTGTAGTTTCGACCCGGGATAGCAGTACACAGGTCGTGCTGGAAGAGGGGAGGGTGGCCCTAAAATCATTGATTGGCAAAAATCGGAAGGAAATAACCATGAAACCGGGACAACTGGCTGAGCTTCAGCCAGGGAGGTCGGCAATCAAATTGACATCTGTCAATCCCAAAGTTTATAGCTCATGGACAACCTATATGCTGGTATTTGATAATACGCCACTGGCGACGGTAGTAAGTCGGCTGGAAAACACCTTTGGAGTAAACGTAATTGTACGCAACCAGCGGTTATTTGAACGCAGGATATCGGGGGCGATCGATAACACGAGCCTCGAAATCATTACGTCGGCATTAGCGAATACGTTGAATACCCCCATTAAAGTAACAAATGGCACTGTGTACATAGGTAAATAATTAACAAAATGGTGCATCTGGGTAAAATTAAATTATGAATTTAGCAATCGTTGAATCATAAACTTTCAAAACCGTGATTATGGAAATGAAAAGTAAGAGCCTACTCTTCGTTATAGGAATATGCTCGATTCTGGCACTGACTGCTTTAAATGGATTAAAGACAGTAGCTTATGGTCAGGATAGCGTTCAGTACTACACTTCCAACAAGAGTGATTTTCTATCGGATCAGGAATTGCAGAGAACAGTATCACTGAAATCGATACTGAAGAAGATTGAGAAATTTCATAATATATCGTTCTTATATGACAACCGGTTGATTAAAGATAAATACGTTTTTGTCTCAGATATAAAAACGGATAGCCAGGCAAACTATTTAGGCAAGTTGCTGTCCAAAAAGGGACTTACCTATCTAAAACAGACAGAGCGAACGTATGTAATAATGGCTAAGGAAAGCTGGTTTGCTACTAAACAACAGCAAGAAGTGGTATCGGGAAGGGTGATGGATGTTGGTAATGGAGAGTCGCTGCCGGGAGTCAATATTCGCTTAAAAGGTACCAGTAAAGGCACTACTACTGATGCGGAGGGACGATATGAATTAACGGTACCCAGCTTGTCTGATACCCTCATTTTTTCATTCATTGGCTTTAAAACAAAAGAAGTTCCCATTAACGGACGAGATGTTCTTAATATCAGCCTTGAACGCCAGACTCTGAAAGGGGAGGAACTGGTTGTTGTAGGATATGGAACGCAGCAAAGCCAGGATGTAAACGGTTCCGTATCTACCATATCATCAGAAGCTATAGAGAATACGCCGGAGGTGAGTGTAAGTCAGCTTTTGCAGGGAAAGGCAGCTGGTGTAAGCGTGAGCCAAAATTCAGGCACACCCGGCGGTGCTACTTCGGTACGGATTCGCGGAATTACATCGATCAGCGGCAATAATGAACCTTTGTATGTGATTGACGGAGTTCCGATCTCCGGTGATGCAAACAACACGGCCACCAGTGGCCGGTCGGTAGTCCCTAATTATTCAGGACAGGGGAATAGTACAGCCAGTCCATTAGCCGGGTTGAACGCCGATGATATTGAAAGTATCAATATTCTAAAAGATGCTTCTGCTCAAGCTATTTATGGATCGCGCGGGGCCAATGGAGTCGTCATTATTACTACTAAAAGTGGCCAAGCAGGAGAATCTAAAATTAGCTATAACGGATATGTAGGCAGCCAGGAGCCGATAAAATATTTGGACCTGATGGAACTGCCGCAATATGCTCGATTAACTAATAATTTAGCCACACTCTCAGGACGCGAGCCGAATGCTGCTTTTTCGCGACCGGAGATTTTAGGATCCGGCACCGATTGGCAGGATGCTATTTTCCGGGAGGCCATTATGCAAAATCATCAGCTTTCTTTTTCGGGAGGTAATACCGACATACAATATTATATTTCGGGAGGATATTTGGATCAGGAAGGAATCATACTGGGTTCAGACTTTAACCGATACACTCTTAAAACAAATGTTGATGCGCAAGTTACAGACTGGTTTAAGGCCGGAATAAAAGTAAACGGAAGTACTTCTGATCAGGCTTTCCCCATCAATGGAAGTGCTACCGGGGCGGTAAACTTAGCGCTTACACAGTCGCCCGCCGTTTCGGTTTATAATGCCGACTGCAGCTTTGCGGGTCCCACAACAGATTCCAATGGGAATACCGTCGGTGCTACTAATCCGGTGGCACGGGCTTTAAGCGTGACCAATGACGTAAGCAGAAATAAGTTTTTGGGAAATCTTTATGCGACGATAGATGTAACCGATTACTTATCATTTAAGAGCTCTTTTGGGGGTAATATAGAGGAGGTTGAAAACAAGCAATTTACACCAACCTACCAGCGAGGGACGGAGCGTAATGATGTAGCTACAGCACGAGAAGGCCGGCAACAATATAATTTCTGGATATGGAAAAACTACTTTACGTTCAAAAAGAACTTTATTGATAAGCATGATGTGACGCTCTTGCTCGGGCAGGAAGCCCAAAAAAATACGTGGGAAGGCGTCTCGGCAAGTGCCCAGGGGTTTGTTTCAAATAACGTGAAGACCTTAAATCTGGCTGAACCAACAACGAATGGGGCATTTGCCGGAGGGTACACCTTAACTTCGTACTACACCCGGTTGATTTATTCGTTTGATCAGAAATATGGTCTCACGGCAACATTCCGGGCCGACGGTTCCTCCAAGTTTGATGAAGGAAACCGGTGGGGGGTATTTCCCATCCATAGGTGCTTCATGGAAGATTTACCAAGAGCCGTTTATGCAGGGATTTAATGATTATGTTGATGAGCTCACCTTTAAGGTAGGCTATGGCCTTACCGGTAACCAGGATATAGGAAACTTCCTGTACAGTTCAAATTTAAATGCTATAGCTACTGGTTTGGGACGAGGATTTGCCGTGGGCAATATATCAAATCCGGATCTCCAGTGGGAAGAACAACGACAGCTAAATCTGGGCGTAAGCTTTAGCTTATTTAATAATCATTTGTCGGCCAATGTAGAAGCATATAATAAAATCTCGGATAAGTTTTTATTCCAGTTGCCGCTGCCTTCATACCTAACAGGTGGCCCCGGGTACCAGGGAGGGGTAAGCGCTCCTTTTGTGAATTTAGGTGAAATACAAAACCGGGGTATCGAAGCCACATTGGAAGTGAATGGAATTCAGAAAAAAGACTTCTCCTGGAATTCAACGCTCACGTTCTCCAGCTTTGAGAATGAAGTACAGGCGCTTGACAGCCGGGTTGATATTACCGAAACTTTTTCTACCGGATTTATCAATTCGCCAATAACGCGGACCGTTCTGGGTAAGCCGGTCGGTTTATTTTTCGGATATAAAGTGAAGGGTATCTTCAACGATGAGTCGACGATTCAAGATCAACCCAAGCAATTCGGTACGGAGTTTCTATCCCGTGACGAAAGTACAACGGATACCTGGTTAGGAGACATCCAGTATGAAGATGTTAACGGTGATGAGGTGATCAATGAAAATGACCGAACCTTTATTGGCAATCCGCATCCCGACTTTACTTTTGGGTTCAGAAATTCGTTTGCCTATAAGAACATCAATCTTTCGGTCTTTTTACAAGGCTCCTATGGCAATGAAATCCTCAACCTCAGCCGGATACTTACCACCGGCTTAAACAGACCCTATAGAAATCAGCTGGCAGAAGCCGAAGATTACTGGACGCCCGATAACCGGGATGCAGAATTTCCCCGTCCCAGACCCGGCGATGACAATCCAAATATAAAAGTCTCCGAACGGTACGTAGAAGACGGATCGTATTTACGGGTCAAGAATTTAAAGCTGGGTTATACGCTGCCGGGAGAATTCACGGAACAGTTTAACATTTCGAGATTGAATATCTACGGTAGTGTTCAAAATTTGGCAACGATAAGCGGGTATTCAGGGTACGACCCCGATGTGGGATCATTCAATCAAAGTGCTACACGAACAGGCGTAGACTTTGGCCGGTATCCCCAGGCACGCATCTTTACCCTTGGCTTAAACGTTGATTTTTAATTACAAATTTTAATTTCCATTATCATGAAAAGCTTTAAAAACAGATTAGGTTTTATTACAGGAATTGTAGTGTTAGCAGTAATTCTAACCTCTTGTGGAGATAGTTTTTTAAATACCAAACCGAAAGATTCGATAAGCCTGAGTAATTTTTATGCAAGTAATGCACAGGTAGAGGCCAGTACCAACATATTGTACGACGCCCCATGGTTCGGATGGAATAATAAGGCATCATGGTCTATCACCGAAATGCAGGCCGGCAACGGCCGGTCATACTCCAATGATGTTGTTAGTTTTAACGATTTTTCGACGCAGGGAGATAATCCCGTAATAGGTTCCGGTTGGGCTTCGTTATGGACGGTTATTGCACAGTCGAATGCACTTATTAATAATCTTCCACAGCGGGTAGCATCCGAAGTCGATCAAAGCACGATTGATAACGCACTGGGTGAAGCTCACCTTATGCGGGCGGCAGCCTACTTTTACCTCGTGCGCACCTGGGGGCCGGTACCCATCATTACCAATAATCTCGATCATGTAGAAGATCCTGCTATTCCCCTCAACCGGGTACAGGATATTTATCAATTTATGCGCAATGATCTGCAGTTTTGTATAGATAATTGTGTAGATATAGCCAGCGGCTTAAATACGGGCCATGTCACCAGCGGCTCGGCAAAGGCCATGCTGGCAAAGGTAGCACTGTATCAGGAAGATTACGATACGGCACGGCAGATGAGCGAAGAAGTGATCAACAGCGGGCAATTTCAACTGCTTGAAGATTATTCTGCACTGTTTAAAGTAGAAAACAACAATAATCTTGAAACCATTATAGCACTGCAATGGGCAGGAGATAGCTACGGTGTGGGGAACTCTATTCAGGCTTCCTGGGCCTATAATAACGAAATTACCGGTACCGGCGATGGTTATTCGGTATTGGGTCCTACTATTGATATTCAACGCGCCTACGAGAGTGGAGATCAACGCCGCAAACCAAGTATTATGCTTGGCGGTGCTCATTATCCCGGCATTCTTTCGGATGATGGAGGATACACCGTTCCGGAGGATGTTAATGCCCAGGGAACCAATGCCGCTATGAAAAAATATGTGGTGGGTACACCAACTGATCAAGGGGGGGCTGGAGCAGCACAAGCATCGGTAATTAATACCTATATACTGCGCTATGCCGATCTGCTTTTAATCCATGCCGAGTCTATTCTTGCCAATTCACAAAGTACATCCGATCCGGCTGCGTTGGAGTCATTCAATAAAGTGAGGGAGCGTGCGGGACTGCAGGGTAAAACATCCATCACGATGGATGATATTTTACATGAACGTCGCATTGAGCTGGCTTTTGAAAGCGATTATTGGTACGACCTGGGACGAATTGATCGCAGTAAAGCAATTGAGATGATCAGCAATCAGGAACGAGGAACCTTCGCCAATACCCCACGCGAAGATCCGCCGGTTATCAATTCTATAATGCTTAATCCCTCTGCTGAGGATTTCTTACTGCCGTATCCTTCGCCTGTTGTAGCAGTAAATGATAACTTTACCAAAGATCCGGTTCCGTATTATTTTGGTGACGAATAAGAGGACCTAACAATTTAAAATGAAAAAGGGTAGTGCTATGAAAAAAGTAAATATATATATCAAGAACTTGGCAGGGGTGATGGTGGCAATACTTGTACTGGTTGCTATGGCTTCCTGCGAAGATGATCCAGCCGGAGTCAGAGAAGCCAGCGGTCCGCCACAGTTAGACCGTGTCAGTTTAGTAGATAAAGATTCAACCACGACTGAAGGCCAGCGGGGCGTACAATACGTTATTTGGGGCGATAATCTTGCGGCAACCCGATCGGTAACCTTTAATGGGGCCGAAGCCAATATAAACCCGGCCCTTGCTACAGAACAAAATCTTATTGTTACGGTTCCTGTGGAAGCCCCTTATGCTAACGCTCCAGACAGTATTGTGGTAACCAATCCCAAAGGCTCGGCCTCACTGTCTTTTAGAATTCAGCAGCCGCCACCGATTATTGATAGTTTCACACCAGCGGCTGCAAGCGCAGGGAATATTGTTACCATTACAGGCACTATATTTGATGATGTGGAAAGTGTATTTTTTGGCAATACTGAAGCCGAAATCGTTTCCTCTTCTCCAACGGAAATACAGGTGCGGGTTCCGGAAGGGGTGGTTCAGGCGAAAATTACCGTTCTAACTCCGGGCGGCGAAACGGTTTCGGAAAAGTCCTTCGGCTTTAAATATGTTATCTATGATGATTCGATAAACTCTAACTTCTGGGTAGGTGGATGGAGTGGTACTACTACGCTGGACAACACATCTATTGTAAAACGTGGCTCTAATTCTATTGAACAAGCTTACAGCGGTGGCTGGGGAGGCTTCCAAATAGGCATGAATAGTCCGTTGGACTTGTCTGATTATACTACAGTTAAACTCTCAATATATGGAGGCGAAAACGCATCAAAAGTCAAAATTTATTTGAGTGGTAATGGCGACGCCGGTAAAACTTTTACACTGGAGACAGGAAAATGGGTGGACTTTACTATACCGCTGTCAGAACTGGGTAGTCCCTCTGTTCTTTCAGAGTTTGTAATTCAGGAGGCTACGGGTTCAGCACCTGTGACTATTTATATTGATGATATAGGCTTGATTTAATTCATTATAAACAGTGTTGAAAAGTGATGCTTCTTGCCATAATATCTTGAATAATACTTCGTCACTTTACGGTGATGGAGTATTGTCCTAATATTAACGAAGATTAATATAATAGAAGCTTTATTTATTCCTATCACCCTCATGCATAAAGTAATGCGGTTTATGTCTGAAAAAACATGGCACTACCTGCTTGTACTTCTGCTAATCATAACCGCATGTAGTGGTAGCGGTGTTACCAGCACGGATCCTCCGCCAGATAATGAAGGCGGTGGGGAGCAGAAACCGGGTTTCGAACCGATTGAGGAAACGGTACCGGAGGGAGATCAAAGAATTGGATTCTTTCTGGATAACTGGCAACCCAAAAATATTTCAGCTCCTGAATTTGTAGAACAGAATAAGCCTGAAGAGGAACTGGATTCACGCATTCAGATAAATACAGAGACGGTTATCACCCAGGTTCCGCAAACAGTTTACGGCAATAATGCTAACCCGTACAATGGGCAAATGGGGAGTGAGCCGACCGTGATAGGCTATCTTAATGATCTTGATCCGCACTTGATACGTTTTCCCGGTGGGAACCTGAGTAACGTCTATTTTTGGAATCGGGCCCTGGGTAACTACCCGGATGATGCTCCGCCGGCCGATTCACTCCTGGATGCAAATGGAAATTTAAGAGAAACCGAAAGCTACTGGTATGGAAAGAATGAGGCACGCTGGACGATGTCGCTTGATAACTACTACAAATTGCTGGAAGAAACGAATAGCAAGGGCATAATAACTGTTAATTTTGCCTATGCACGATATGGCCGAAGTAAAAATCCGGTAGCGACAGCGGCTGGTTATGCCGCCGATTGGGTCCGTTATGATAACGGCCGGACACGATACTGGGAGATCGGTAATGAAAATTATGGTTCTTGGCAAACCGGTTATCGTATTGATACTACCAAAAACCAGGATGGGCAGTCCGAATTTATCTCCGGCCGGTTTTACGGTCAATTTGCCAGCGTTTTTATTGATTCAATGCGTGCTGCAGCTGAGCAAATTGGGGCTGATATAAAGATCGGAACGCAGTTGATAGAGCGTGATGCCACAAAAGCCTATGAAACCGATATCGTCAAAAACTGGAACCATCTGTATTTCGAAGGAGCTGGTGATATTGCTGATTATTATATCGTGCATAATTATTATACGCCCTATAATGAAGATTCATCTCCGTCCGTTATTTTAGATTCTGCTCCACGGGTAACCAAAAATATGATGGGATGGATGAACGAAACGATTAGTAATAATGGCGGAGAAATGAAGCCAATTGCACTTACTGAATGGAATATATTTGCTGTTGGCTCGCAACAAAAGGTGTCTCATACTTCGGGCATGCACGCAGCTATGGTATTGGGTGAGCTCATAAAATACGAGTATGGTGCAGCCTTGCGCTGGGATTTGGTGAATGCCTGGGACGGTGGTAATGACCACGGCATGTTTAACAGTGGCAGAAGCAATCAGTCTGCCCCGAATGTTAAGCCCTGGAATCCACGCCCCGATTTTTTCCACATGTATTACTTCCAAAAGTATTTTGGAGACAGGATGGTATGGTCGGGCACGCAGGGGGATAAGGCACTCAAAAGCTACGCTTCAACGTTCAGTTCGGGTCAAATTGGGCTTGTCGTCGCAAATACCAGCAACTCATCCAAAACTTTTGATGTTAAGCTGAAGAGTTCACAGCCGGGTGATCGTTATTTTTGGCACACTTTAACCGGAGGGAATAAAGAGTCGTTTTCACGGAAGCTATTTATAAATGGAAAGGGTCCATCCGGCCTTTCCGGCGGCCCTGAAAATTATGAAAGCATTAAAACTTATTCAGCAACCACAGATGGCGAAGCTGGTATAAAATTATCAGCGCCGCCACGGTCTGTCATCTATATTTTAATTGAATAAAATCATTCCGAACCTCAATCAGAGTAAGCGGACGCGATCTGTCATTCCTATAAGTTGAAATCTTGGATAAAAGTGGAAATCTATTGTTACTACCTTTTATTTCGTTAAGTATGCAGCCACAGATTGGCACAGATTTAAACAAATTATCCGGTGTAACCTGTCCGACTACGGGCATATCTGTGCCCAAATATTACCTACAACCTTATCTGAGGTTCAAACGGCACTATGCTTATTTAGTGGTAGTTGTACGGGTGGCCAAAACTAATAATGAGCTCCAGTTCGAAGTAACAGGAGCAGGTGAATTGGCTGGGTTTTCAAGTGGAAATCCCGTAAGCCATGAATCATTAACGATAGGTCTTTAATGGTCGGTCTGTGCAGGGGTATCATTTGTCCCACAGAAGAGGAAGAATCGATCACTGTAAATGTTACCTCAGAAGGGTTTTAGCTGGCAGGCATCACATTACAATCAGAATAATTTTAAATTGTTTCATATACTCAAATCATTGTAAATCATTATGCAATTTTACAGTAGAGAAATTACCTATATTACTCGATTTAGCTTAACATTAGTGTTTATACTGGCTTTACAGGCCAGTACAACCCAAGCCCAAATGGATGAACCCCCGGAGCTGATGAATGGTATCGTGGACATCAGCGATGATTTTTGGGACTTCACCAACACCTATTTTGTGGCCGACAGCCTTACGGATTTCAATCCACAGACCGGCACCGGGCACCTGCAGTGGGTGAGCCATCAGTATGAAACAGCAATGGCATTTAACAATATGCGGGCCGTTTTGCAGCCGGAGGAAGCCAATATTTTTCCCGGCAGGGAGTATGCGGCCAACCCGGTCCATCAATTTTCAATCGAGTTCGTATCACCCCGAACCGTGCGCATTCATGTAAAAACCGGGAAGGAGCGTAGCACCGAGTCCAGCTATCCGATGCTGGTCAACAAGCCACCTTATGAGCGCTCAGCATGGGACTTAACGACAACCGACAGTGCCTATATTTATAAAAGTTCGCACGGGAAGGTTGTTGTCAGAAAAAATCCCTGGCACATTGAATTTTACGACAAGAATGGACGGCTGCTGACCAAAACAAATCATAAAACCGATAATGCGCGCACATTGCATTCGGTACTACCGTTTTCGTACGTGCGCCGCTCCTCAGATTACTCCAAAAGTATGGCGGCGGTATTTGAGCTTTCGCCCGGAGAAAAAATATTTGGCACCGGCGAATCATTTACCCAGCTTAACAAGCGCGGCCAGCGCATTCCGCTGTGGGTCAACGACCCAAATGGTGTGCAGACCCAGGGCATGTATAAGCCGATCCCGTTTTTTATGAGCAGTCGAGGCTACGGAATGTTTGTAAACAGCTCCACCCCGATGACATTCGATTTCGGCCATAAGTTTAACGGCACCACCAATCTGATGATTGGAGATGATGAGCTGGACCTGTTCGTTTTCTTGGGTGAACCTAAAGATGTTTTGGATGAATACACCGCGCTCACCGGAAAAGCATCGATGCCGCCGCTATGGTCGTTTGGATTCTGGATGAGCCGCATAACATATTTCTCCGAAAAGGAGGTGCGCAATGTAGCACAAAACCTGCGAAAGTATAAAATACCGAGTGATGTGATTCACCTCGATACCGGCTGGTTTGAGACCGATTGGCGCAGCGATTTCCAGTTCTCCCAATCACGGTTTGGTGATCCCGAGAAGATGATATCCGATTTGAAAGAGGATGGATTTCATATATCACTCTGGCAGCTTCCGTACTTCGTACCCAAAAATCGCCTGTATGACGAAGTCGTAGAGAAGGGCTATGCTGTTACCGACGCTGAAGGTGATATTCCGTATGCCGATGCCATCTTCGATTTTTCCAATCCCGAGGGCGTAGAGTGGTACCAGGATAAAATTGCCGGCCTGCTCGAGTTGGGGGTAGACGCCATCAAGGTTGATTTTGGGGAGGCCGGGCCGCTGAACGGGATTTACCATTCGGGGCGGACCGGATTTTATGAGCACAATCTTTATCCGCTTCGCTACAACAAAGCGATCATGGAGGTAACCAAAGAAGTGACGGGGGAGAATATTATCTGGGCACGCAGCGCCTGGGCCGGTAGCCAGCGGTACCCGATCCACTGGGGCGGGGATGCAGCAAACTCAAGTACGGGAATGGCTGCTACTTTACGGGGCGGTTTGTCGCTGGGGCTCTCGGGTTTTAGCTTCTGGAGCCACGATATGGGCGGATTTACCCTGAAGGCACCGGAAGAATTGTATCGGCGCTGGGCGCCGTTCGGGTTTCTTACTTCACACAGCCGTAGCCATGGTGGTGCACCAACCGAGCCGTGGGAATACGGCGAAGGTTTTATGGATCAGTTTCGGCGGGCTGCCGAGATGCGGTACCGCCTGATGCCCTATATCTACGCGCAGGCCAAAGAATCAGCCGAAAACGGGTTGCCTATGTTACGGGCGCTGTTTGTAGAGTTTCCAGATGATCCCGGCTCATGGAATATAGACGATGAATATTTATTTGGTTCTGATATTTTAGTTGCACCGCTATTGCAGAAAAAGGCTCGTCAGCGTGAAGTGTATATGCCACCCGGGAAATGGATCGATTATCAAACAGGAGAAGTCTACCGAGGCGGCTGGCACAGGATTGAGGCTGGTGAAATTCCCATCATTATGCTGGTCAAAAGCGGCACAGTGATCCCACATATTGAACTGGCGCAATCAACTTCGCAGATGGATTGGTCACAGCTTAAATTAGTAATATTTGGCTCTGAGAAACAACAGGCAGATGGCAGCATCTATTTGCCGGATGGAAAAGAGATTCAGCCAGTAACTTTATACAAAGATGCTAATGGGAAATTCCAATTGCAAAATGATCCGCTGAATGGAAAGCTAAACTGGCAAATTATATCGGAGAAGAAATTTAGATCGACAATTGAGTGAATTCAATCTAAGTACACTACTGTCCAAACAGAAAAATGGCTCATGCCATGAAAGTTGTTAGATTGGGATCTGCTTATAAGCACTGTCACAAATATAAAACCTATGATCAGCTGATGGCGATGATGCCGTCAGCTGGTCAAGTGGCATACCCTCCGGAAGATCGCCCAGGACATTTGAACTTGCTATTGGGACTGGTTACAGTTCCTGCTAGTATTCTTGGTGATAGAACTATCACTGGACAAGTAAAATAAAATAAT
>DATGUX010000370.1:0-2779 GCA_035300985.1 Fodinibius sp. | reverse complement strand
TGCGGTGCGTAAAAACCTGCTGGAAGAGAACATATCCCGCGTGCTTTATCCCAATGATAAAGTGTTTAAGGGACAAGAGCTGCGGCTGAAACAGGAGTACTTTCTGGTTTCCGCTTCGCTGCAGGATGCCATGCGCCGATTCAAGAAGCAGTTTGAGGATTTGCAAAAGATTCCGCAGCAGATGGCCATTCAGTGCAATGATACCCATCCCAATCTGGCGGTGCCCGAGCTTATGCGCATGCTGATGGATGAGGAAGGCTTGGAGTGGGAGCCTGCCTGGGAAATTGTTGCGGAAACTCTCAGTTACACCAATCACACGCTGATGCCTGAGGCGCTGGAGCAGTGGCCCATTTCACTGTTGTCAAATCTACTGCCGCGTCAAACGCAGATTATCCGGGAGATCGACCGCCGGTTTTTGAATACTATTGAAGTAAATGGCGGAAAAAAGGATAGCATGCGTATTATCAGCAACGAGATGAATGCCCGTGTTCGGATGGGGAATCTGGGTATTGTAGGAGCCAAGAAAGTAAACGGAGTGTCGGAGCTGCACAGCAGTCTGATGAAGAAGACTATCTTCAAGGACTTCGCAGAGCAATTTCCCGATAAATTCACTAATGTAACCAACGGTATCACGCCGCGGCGCTGGTTACGGCAGTGTAACCGCGACCTGGCCGATCTGATATCCGAACGCATTGGCAGCGACTGGGTGACGAAGCTGGATCAATTAGAAGAAGTGGAGCAATTTGCCGATGATGAGCAGTTTCAGGAAGCCTTTCGCGACATAAAACTTTCCAATAAGCAGGAGCTGGCGGATTATATTAAGCGAACGATGGGTACAAGCGTCGATCCGCACTCCATTTTTGATATTCAAATAAAACGGATTCACGAGTACAAGCGCCAGCTGATGGCCGTCATGCACGCAATTACGCTCTATAATCGGCTAAAAGAAAATCCTAATGCGGATATTCATCCCCGCACGCTGTTGTTTGCCGGTAAAGCCGCGCCGGGCTATACCATGGCCAAGCTGCACATCAAACTGATCAATAATGTGGCAGAGATCATTAATAACGATCCCGAAGTATCGGATACCCTGCGCGTACTCTTTCTGCCTGACTACAGCGTTTCGCTGGCCGAAAAAATGATTCCTGCAGCTAACCTCTCCGAACAGATTTCGACCGCCGGCATGGAAGCTTCCGGTACGGGAAATATGAAATTTGCTCTCAACGGGGCACTGACCATCGGCACGCTGGACGGAGCTAATATTGAGATTCGCGAACAGGTGGGGCCCGACAATATCTTTATCTTTGGAATGACGGTTGACGAGATTGAAAAGGTACATCAAAATGGTTACGATCCGCAGCAATTATGCGAAGAGGATGAAGAGTTGAAAAAAGTCATAGATCAGATTCATGACGGATACTTCAGTCCGGAAGATCCCGATCTTTTCCATCCCATCACTAATGCGCTGTTAAATGAGGGGGATTACTTTATGGTGCTTGGCGATTATCGTGCCTATGTGGATAAGCAGGCCGAGGTTGATGAAACCTATAGAGATGAATCAGAGTGGACCCGCCGGGCCATCATTAATATGGCTAATATGGGCCATTTTTCTTCCGACCGCTCTATTCGCGACTACTGCAAGCGCATCTGGGAGGTAGAGGTTTAGCCACGATTGTTCACCCATAGTCACGAGCTTGGATCCAGAGTTTTGTAATCCATCAAAGTTTATCTTTGTCCACAGCGGGTATTAATGCCTCTGCGATAGGTGATGTTCTTATGATGGAAAGCACCTCGGCGGTGGACTCTATCTTTCCGGCAAAAAACGTGCATTTCAGTTTTGTATTCGACGTAATTTATATATATTATAATTGCATGCTCAAACAAATATAATATTATGACTGATAGTGACAGTACGATACTTTCTTCAAATCTTTTCTTCTTGTCATCGGCATTATCACGAAAGCTTTCAGCGGAGGCCGACAAGCAGTTTTCTGAGTTTGGACTGTCCAACTCTCACGCGTTGCTGCTATTGCTAATAGATGAACATCCGAATATACAACCGAGTCAACTGGCCGAAAAGCTGATACTCAAGCCGTCGACGATTACCCGCTTGGTTAATAAGCTGGAACGCCGAAAACTGGTAGAGAAAACCTCAGAGGGACGCTCCTCTCATATTGTTTGTACATCTAAGGGAAGTGAGCTTATTGATAAGCTAAACCAAAGGTGGGGGGCGTTAATGAAGGTCAAGAAGCAGGAGTTGGGCGAACGCTATGTCTCGGTGCTTTCTGAAATGATGCAGCAAGCGCTTCAAAGTATTGATGCTTAGTCGACTAATTCAGGAAGTTCGGCTTCAATACGGTGGCGCAGCTCTTCCAGTTCGGAAGGAAGCTTTAAAGCTGATCCCAGTGATTCTAAAGCTTCATCCTCGGTAAAACCAGGTCCGTCGGTGGCAATTTCAAAGTGTATACCGCCGGGCTCATGAAAATATACCGATTTAAAATAGTGCCGGTCTTTAACCTCCGTCAGATGGTATCCTTTGTTAAAAAGATCTCGGCTCATCTCCTCTTGTCTTCGATCATCAGCCGCCCGAAAGGCAAGGTGGTGTACGGTGCCTTTGCCGGGCCGGCCGGTGGGACCAAATTGGTCGATGATTTCAACAACCGATCCAAAGCGAGCATTAGATTGGTAGCGGTGACGGTTATCTGATTGGCCGGCATAGTCAAAGCCCAAATCCTCTTCCAGCAGATTACCGGTGGGCGCATAGTTTTTTTCTGCCAGG
>DATGUX010000369.1:0-2293 GCA_035300985.1 Fodinibius sp. | reverse complement strand
GCTGGCCGGAGAGTATGAAGGCAAAGCTAAAATCGGGAAAGTAGATGTGGATTCAAATTCAGAAACTTCTACCAAATACGGCATCCGCAGTATCCCCGCACTGCTTATTTTCAAGAATGGTGAAGTAGTCGATCAGATTATTGGTGCTGTACCTAAAGCACAGCTTAAGAAAAAGCTGGATGCTCAGTTGTAGGTACTGATTTGACGAAATCTTCAGGGCGATGGGTTGAAATGAATCCATCGTCTTTTTTATGTCATAACCGCTGCACTCTTGAAACAACAGAGAGGTTTTAGTCCTCCTTTTGGTTTTAAATTGGACTAATGATGTTTATTTCGAACAGTCAGTCATGTGCTTCTCTGCTACAAAAATGGAGACTAACTAAAGTGTGGGTTTCTGCAGAACGCACTATTCTGGAGAAGTTTTATTCTGGATATAAGTGCAGAGCTGTCTTGGAAGGCGTTATTTGTTCAGGCAGATGGAGAAACAGTGCTGCAAAATTTTCAATAAGTCAGCATTTAATGGTAAAAGAGGCTATTTCATCAATTGATATATATAATTTATACCTTCCTATCAGTTTATAATAACAACGCCTTTACCGGTTGGAATTGATAGTTAACCCGGATTATTCACAAAGACCTATACAATGTGTTTTCTTTATTCATGAACAATCCGGCTTTAATGAATTGCAGATATTCAAGGCCACAGCCATAACCGGTTAAGACGTTAATAACAGATTAACTACAGCGCAAATTATAGTATGGGAACATATAAAAAGATGTTTTCGGTGCTGATGTTCGGCCTTTATAGCATTTCATGTTCAGGCCAACCCGGTTCCGACCCACCATCATCAGAACCTGCAAACCCCGATGGCCAAAATATCCAAACTATTGACGATGAGATCAGAGGCTTCATGGGGCGCTATGATGTCCCCGGCCTGTCGCTTGCCATTACAAAAGATGGAAACTTGGTTTATGCTAAAGGGTACGGTTGGGCAGATAAAGAGATGGCGGTCAAGGTAGATACCTCAAGTACGTTCCGTATAGCAAGTCTATCCAAATTTATCACTTCTATTGGAATAATGACTCTGCAGGAGAAGGGAGCGCTATCTTTGGGTGACAAAGTTTTTGGGCAGGGGGCTATTTTAGGGACGAATTATGGTACGCCGCCTTATTCCGAATATGTGAGGGATATTACAATTCGAGATTTACTGCAGCACCAGCTCGGCGGTTGGGCTAACAGCAGCGATGATTCTGATCCTGCTTTTGAAAGAGCTGATCTGATGACAGTAGGTGAACTAATAAGCTGGACCCTGGATAACAGGCCACTGGAAAATCCGCCCGGAACAGTCTTCGATTATTCGAATTTGGGATACCAAATATTAGGTCTTGTAATCGAAAAGCTGAGCAGCCATACATACGCCCAATTTATACAAAAAAATGTTCTGACTGCTGCCGGTATCACCAATATGCACATTGCCGGTGGAGGGCGAGCTAAAAATGAAGTAAGGTACTATGGGCAGGATGGGAGAGAGCCCTTTAGTTATGGATCAGGGGTGCTTTCGCGACTAAATTCAGCCGGCGGATGGATCGCTTCTGCAATCGATCTCATGCGCATCATGGTTCGATCTGACGGCTTTAACACGGTACCGGATATGTTGGATCCATCAACGATTGAGATGATGACAACCCCTTCTGATTCGTCGAACTATACTTTTGGGCTCTATGTCAACAGTTTGGATAACTGGTGGCATAGTGGATCACTTACCGGGACTGAAACATGGATTGTGCGTGCCCACCAGGGGTTCAACTGGGTTATTCTGATGAACACCAAAAGCTATGACGGGAACTTTATTAGTGACCTTGATGGTCTTATCTGGCCCGCCGTATATAACGCTGATACTCATTGGCCAGAAATAGATCTGTTTTAACGCGGGGCTCTGGGAAGTCTCAGCGTAATGGACGAACACATAATATAATTAGTTGATTAGCTTTCTACTAATCAGTTACTTAGAAAGTATCGTACGATTGCGTGTACTTCAATAAGATACCCATATTCCAGGCTAACTATGATCGGTAGAAGAAAGATAACTTTACAGGCAGCAGATAGATCAAAATCGATGTGGCATAAAATGATGATTCTGCTTCTGTTGACGGGATTAGGGAGTTATGGCTGTTCTGAAACAAAAGAAACATCTTCAACTTCCCAAAAGCCCAATATCGTTGTGCTTTTTATGGATGACGTTGGTTATGGAGACCTGAGCAGCTACGGTCACCCGACCATTCGAACGCCCAA
>DATGUX010000368.1:0-4191 GCA_035300985.1 Fodinibius sp. | reverse complement strand
CAAGACGGCAAAATACGAAAAGGTGCTGAATATTGACGATGGTCGTAAAGTATTAGGCAATATTCATAATTATTTGCAGATGCCTTTCAGTGCTTTCGTCTACAATTTTGTGGATATGCTGGTCCATTCGCGCTCCGACTCAGAAATGCTTCGGGAAATTGCACCGGATGTTCCGGCTTTCCGCAGTCTGACCAAGACGTGGTTTAAGCACTCCCCGCTGTACGAAATTTTTCAACGCCTGGCTGAAGAGGAGGTGGTCATTGTGGTGACGACCGATCACGGAGCTGTGCGAGCCCTGCACGACACGAAAGTGCATGGGAATCGTGATACTTCCACCAGCCTTCGCTATAAATACGGGCGCAATCTGTCTGCCAATAAAGACGATACGTTAATCATCGAAAATCCGGCGGAATATAAGTTGCCGAGTCCCCGGCATGCCAATAATTACTTAATTGCCAAAGAAGACTACTATTTCGTTTATCCTACCAACTACCACCGCTATCAAAACCGCTATCGCGATACCTTTCTGCATGGCGGCGCAAGCATGGAAGAAATGATTCTGCCCATCGCCACACTTCGTCCAAAGTCGATGTTGTAATTTAATTAAGATGGCGATACCCAAACAGGAAGAATTTGTTAGCAACGCTCCGGCTGAAACCATAACCTTCGGCAAGCAAATGGCCAAAGAGCTTTCTCCCGGCGATATTATCTGTCTGGAAGGAGATCTGGGAGCGGGGAAGACCCACTTCGTCAAAGGGTTGGCCGCAGGCTTGGGCATTTCACCTGATCGGGTGCAGTCGCCCACCTATACCCTCATCAACGAATACGACGGTCGGCTGCCGCTCTATCATTTCGATTGCTATCGGATGGGGTCTCCGCGGGAGGCCCTTGAGATTGGAGCTGAAGAATATTTTTACGGACAAGGCGTTAGCGTTATCGAATGGCCCGGGCGCATTGCCGGGCTCATTCCCCCGGATGCTTTGTGGATCTCCATCTCATCGATCGACAAAGAGACACGAAAATTTGTCATTAGAAAAAGGCGCTCGTAATCCCGTATATTCTAAATCATGGCTACGAAAAAACGACTTTCATATCGACTGGACCGCCTGCCGGTGATTTATCCTTTTAACCGCCGTGCGGATAATAATATCCAGTTGGGCGATTTGGTGTACTACGGTCCCAGTCCGGAGTATTACGGCATCGGCGAGGTGGTGCGCTGCGTGGAAGGGCACTGCATTGTCGACTTCCGTGGTACCGGCATGCTCAATATCGAAAAGGACGCCCTGGCCATGAAGTACCTCATCCCCATCCACAAGCTAAACCTGGGACACCTTTTGAAGAGTACATAGGGATCAATGCTTGCGCTGCTCCTGCCTTTGCCGCGCTACAAATGAAAATAATACGCCACTGTTGTAGTAGAATTGGAAAGAGGGAAAAATCTCCTTTTTTATACCTTCTTGCGTATGTGGCGAATAATTACTATCGTAGAAGTAGAGGGAAAATAACAACCATGGGGAATACGGCTATGGAATATTCACTTCGACTTTTGTCTTTGTCTATTATGGGAATACTACTGCTGATGACCGGCTGTGATCCCCCCCCCACATCGACACAGGCCAATGAGACGGAGCCTTTACTAACCAGTGCAGATTACGGGCCTTTGCCGCTGCCCGGCCTCACAGCATCCCCTTCTAAACAGAAAGCCGGCAAAAGCGAAGATAAGAAATATAATCCTTCCACTATTGCGCTGCTAAAGCGATATATCACAAACCATAATAACGTCAGCTATGCGGCCGCGGCGGGGCAATGGAGGGCCCGTAAACAGCAGTATAAACATACGGTACTGCCGCTGTATTTTCCCGACCGGATCGTGCAAGCCGCCCAGGGGCAAGTTATATACTACAGCTACTACCTGGCCAACGCTACGCATACCTTCCGTAACCTGCAAGCCGTCATACCCGCCTCAGAAGAGGCGGCCGGGCTGATGGATCAGTGGCTTAAAAAGAAAAGAAGAAGGAGCGGACCGGAGCTGGAAGGCCTAAAGGATAAGTGTGAAAATGATGACCCGGTTGAGGGGACCTGCGTAACGCGGAACTCGGATGGGGAAGTCATTTATACGACCTGTGGAACGGCCACGGTCTGCGGGAGCTCCGGAGGAGGGGGAGGAAGCAGCGACGATAGTGGCGGTAGTGGCAACGATAGTGGAGGAAGCGGCGGTAGCACCGACGACAACTGGCCGCCCGCAGGAGACGGCCCACCATCTGATGATAGTGGCGGCAACCCCTGCCCTACCTGTGGCGGTGCGGGAGGTGGCAGCAATTCCGGCGGGGATGACGGCGATGATTCCGGCCAGGACCTATGCGACAAGCCCCATCCGCCGCCCGAGGCCGTTTGTGAGGAGGCACCCTTGTTACCCGATCCTGAGCCGTGTGAGACGGGTGGCAAATACCCGGCGTTAGAACAAAACGAAGCGGATTTGAAAGAGTTATGGAATGCACAACAAGATAGCAATAAAGAACAAGTTGGTTTCTTTGCTCCGTTAGGGGACAGCTATACGTTTCAATCGTTAGATAATTTTGTTACTCATAGAAGTGCAACTCGCGTTAAATTTAAGATTAATCCTTCTACCATTCCGGATGGGGCCATCTATGTCCATACGCATCCAACACGAGAAACGGCAAAAAGAAATGGTTTTTCAGTCGGAAATTACCATCATGCTTCCTACCCGGATAAAGACGCCTTGCAAACTCTGGGGATAGATAAAGGCTTTATTTTGGATGAAGGAAAAATACTTGTGTATGACGAGAACGGTGTTACCGATGATGTTGATCGCTGCGGATACTAAAGATTAATCTTAAAAGTTATATAATTATGAGCACAAAAAAGATAACATATTGCCTGCTCTTGATCCTTCCTGTTTTATTTCTTGTTGGGAGTGGTACCATGCCGGAAGCAACCGAAGGAAAAGCGGGGGGTATAGCTGTAAGTCCCTGTCCGGCCGAAACAGATCACAACAAAAGAATTATACATGATTTTATAACGTCGCCGGATTGGCAGCAAGGCCGGCAAGAAACTGGTACCGGTCATTTAACGGCTGCACAAATAACACTCTTGAAGGCAACGGAGCATACTTCAGCTTGTGAGACGTTTAATGATAAATTTCAGGAATCACTTACAGCCAAGTGGCCCGATGGCGATCTGAAAAACGATCTCAGCTATTACATGGTCGGAAATTACTTTATTGTCATTGAGACTCCACACCAACCGGATGAACCTAATGCTTTTGTTACTGGAGAAAGCTATATTTATATTTTTGATTCGACCTTTAATTACATCAAGGGTTATTTCTATTAAAACTGAATCTAAAAATGTTAACATATTGCCTGCTATTCATATTGCCCGTTTTATTTCTTTTACTTGGGGTTATAGACCCAACAACAGCTTGCGGGCAAGCTACTGATGACAAGTTAGGCAGCGAACAAAAGAAGATTCTGAACCTCTATGCATCCGAGTATTTGCTTAAAGATTATCAGCACCTGTATTACAAATCAGAAAATTCATATTATAAATCAGAATATCTACTAAAAGTATTCTTGGAGCCTCCGCTTACCCCCGAAGATTTTAAACTGCCGAAATTTTCAACCTTGCCGGGCCGTTCGCAGCAATACCTGGATACCTTGTTCTCCGAGCAGGAGTTACAAGCCTGGAGTAGCCAGATCGAGGAGTATGTCCCGATTACATGGAATCAAGAACTATTTCCAGATAGCGTATCTTTTATCCGGGAAGAAGAGATTCCCAAATATCTTAATCGCACCGATATACCGCCACCCAGGCAGGATCCGGTATTTATTCATTATATCAGTCCGCCTTTTATGTATCAAAATAAAAGTGCCTTGATGTATGCTCGGAAATGGAGAGGAATAGATGCAGAGATTAGTTATTTATATTTTATCAAACAAGACGACCGTTGGAAGCTGAAAGAGAGAGGCCGGCTGAATGTCGGTTATTAAAACAGCCTTATTCGGCTATATTCCATCTTCCACAAACTCCGTTTCTTCCAGCAATCCGGCTTCCGGGTCGCGGCCGAGGATCCACAAGACCACGCTGATCGCCAGACCGGGATAAAAGGGTTCCATGCCCAGGAAGGTATAGTCGTAGAGTTCGCCGCTGTAGATGGTGCCCAGAATGAGC
>DATGUX010000367.1:0-2009 GCA_035300985.1 Fodinibius sp. | reverse complement strand
TGCCGGACTAACGGATTCAGGACGATCTATCTGGGGCAAAAAAATAAAGGATCAATGAATTACTGCAGAAAATTTTATTTACCCATTTTGGGAGTCCTATTGCCGGCGATGCTTTCATGTACCAGTCATTCAGGTCCGCTTGTAAGTCCGAATGGCAAAATTGAAGTACATTTTGAGATGCAAGACGACACCCGGCCGGTTTATGTAATTTCGTATCGAGATTCTGTAGTGCTCGAATCTTCCCGGCTGGGCGTGGTCAACAATAGTATCGACTTTTCCAGGAATATGAGTTTGGAATCGGTTTCTGTTCCTAAGGGCATAGAAGACAGCTACACCCTGCTGCATGGCAAACAGAGCGAGATTACTTACCGCGCTACAGAAAAAACATTTAGGCTTCGTCATCAATCGGGAAAAGTGCTGGAGATTATTTTCAGAGTTTCGAATGACGGAGTTGCTTTCAGATATCATTTTCCGGGAAAAAGCGAACAGAAGCATCATATATCCGAAGAGGAAACAACCTTTAATTTGCCGGGTGGCAGCCGCGCCTGGCTGGAGCCGCTGGCCAATGTGAATACCGGCTTTGCACAGACAAATCCATCATATGAAGAATATTATAAACAGAATATACCTGTAGGAATGCCGGCTCCCGACAGTGCAGGGTGGGCGTATCCGGCCCTGTTTAAAACGGGGACCAACTGGCTGCTTATTTTTGAAGCCGGAATGAACGGGCATTACCCCGGCACAAGATTGCAGCAACAGGCCCCGAAGGGAAACTATCAGGTGGGATTTCCACAGCCCGGCGAACAATTTCCGGATGGAGCGCTGTATCCGCAGTCGAAATTATCTTGGTCATCGCCCTGGCGCATTATTGCCATAGGGAGTCTGGAGACCATCACCGAATCCACGCTGGCTACCGATTTAGCCCGTCCGGCTGTGCTCAGTGATACCTCGTGGATTAACCCCGGGCGGGCTTCGTGGAGCTGGGCCAAACTTAAGGATGCCTCTATTACGTACGAGGTGCAAAAGCGGTTTATCGATTATGCCGCCGAAATGGGCTGGGAATATACGCTGGTGGATGTCAACTGGAATACAACCATCGGCTATGAACGTATCGCTAAACTGGCCGATTATGCTGCTTCTAAAGGGGTGGGGCTGTTTTTGTGGTACAACTCGTCGGGAAGCTGGAACAAGACCACCTATCATCCCAAAAGCCGGTTGTTGACGCATGAAGACCGGGTTGAAGAGTTCAGCAAACTGCAAAAAATGGGTATCAAAGGGATTAAAGTGGATTTCTTTGGCGGCGATGGACAATCGATGATACAGTACTATCTGGATATTTTTAAGGATGCGGCCGATTATCATCTAATGGTCAACACGCATGGTACGACGCTGCCCCGGGGCTGGCACAGAACGTGGCCCAATCTTATGACCATGGAATCGGTCAAGGGATTTGAATACATCACCTTTGAGCAGGCCAATGCTGATAAAGCGGCAAATCATAATACGCTGCTGCCGTTTACGCGTAATGTATTTAGTCCCATGGATTATACGCCCATGAGCCTTACCGAGTTGAATAACACCGAACGAAAAACAACCAGCACTCATGAGCTGGCACTGCCGGTGCTGTTTACTTCGGGCATTCAGCACTATGCAGAAACGGCTCGCGGGATGGAAAAGGTGCCGGATTATGTGAAGAGCTTTGTAAAACGGATTCCCGTAAGCTGGGATGAGATGGGATTTGTGGATGGCTATCCGGGCAAGCTGGTGGTCATTGCCCGACGCAAGGGAGAGCACTGGTTCGTAGCCGGGATCAACGGTGAGAAAAATCCCAAAAAGATAACACTGGATCTTTCTTTTTTGCCTGATAACGCCAGAGGAATAATGATTGGTGATGGCAAGACAAAGTTTTCGTTTTCTCATCGAAATGTTACATTGTCCTCATCGGGCATGGTAGAGGTCTCAATGAAAGGGAACGGGGGCTTTGTCATGCTTTTTAACGGGAATAAAAG
>DATGUX010000366.1:0-7199 GCA_035300985.1 Fodinibius sp. | reverse complement strand
CATCTGCCGGATAACATCCAGAACATAATGGGGGATGGTATTATTCTCAGTCGTTTTGCCCAGCGTATTGGGAATCAGATACAGCGTGCCTTGCTGTGTTGTCGGGTGATCCGCCATAATAGATTAATCGATGCGTTCAATTTCAAGTTCTTCAGGACCGTCTTTGACCTTTTTTCGCGTAAAACGATGGACCCCAACTGCTATAAACAGTGAAATAAGCAGCGCCAGACTAGCCATGGCCATATTGGTCCAAACCAGGCTTTTTTGAGTATCAAAAGCGGGCATCAGCACAATTTCCTGAAAGCTGTCCGGTTTATACCGGATGGGAATGATATGGAGGCCCTGAAGATCGCCTGCCATCTCTACCGGAAGAGTAAGCAGCTTTTTGATAACCTGGTTCTGATCGGTTTCAAATTGGATAGAGATATTGCTGTTAGTCTGAGCGGCTATGCGTTTGTATTCAAAATCAAGCATTTCAGCAGAATAACTTTCCCCATTTTGGTATGTATCCTGGATACTGTAATACACAAAGGTTTGATGCAGTCCTAAGGCGAGAAAGGTAGCCGGCAGAAGCCAGATCAAATAAAGAAATTTATAGCGATTCATAGAGGTTTTTAACGGTTAACTTCTCGTGTGGTTGTTTCGCGTAGGGCGGGGTCCCACATCAGCCGCTGTTGGTAATCCTGATGCATCAGGTTGCTGCTCATGTGGAACCAAAAAGCAACCTGCAGAGAGTCAAAAAATACGGCTTGCCCAAAGGGTTCCCCGGAATAAGAGGAACTTCCGTAATCGATACCGTTGAGTAGCCCCAATCGGTTATCATAAAGGGCACCGTAAGAGTTAAAGTCGCTATTTAAATTTTGGCGCTCGAATGGCCAGTCCATAATCTCCTTTATGCGTTTAGAAACGCCCGCGGAGATCAGCTCGTTTTGTTCCAACTTAAGCATCAGTCCAGAGAGCTCTTCGGCCGTAGATTTTGGAAAAAGGGATAGAGCGTCGCGCCGTTCTTTAAACTGCATAGCCAGGCCTTGCGAGGCATTAAATATGTCCTTTATCTTTTTCCGGTAGGCCTTATCCTGAAGATATTTCCGGCTATTTGCTAATACAGTATCCCGAAACTCTTGCTTGCTGAGTTGCTGGAGTCGCTCAAAATGAGCCGGAAAGATAGTGTCTTGCACAGCAGGGTTAATGGTGATATATAAACCGGAAAAGGGCAGGGGTTTATCGGTTCGTTCGACAGAAAGCAGTTCATACGTTTGGTTAATCGACTCACGGCCCAATTTATAGTATAAAAAATCAGCTACGGCCAGATCACTGAAAATGACTGCGGTTTGTATCAGGTCTTTAAGGGGAATCTGATCTTTGTTTGTCAGCGATTTACTGCTGCGCATTGCTGACTTGGCATCTTCATGGTTTGAGAAATCAATATAGGGAAGCTGGTAGCGGTCTGCTTCGCCGATGGTGATGAGCTCATCGGGATTCAGTTCATCATTTTCTACCAGTCGGGCATAGGTTGTAATCAGAAAGAAGTTGGAGAGGGTACCCATAGTGCGCGGTTTATCGGCACCATAGCGAATGGTCGTGTCCGGATTAATTGCCGATTGCGAGACCAGCGAAACATGCTGAGGATTGGCTCCAATATATTCGGTAAGTCCTTTCAGGGAGGAGGATAAAGGCACCCATTGTTGTCCTTCTTGCAGGTCATCGCTGTTTTCAGTAAGTGTAACCAGTGCATCAAGATTAAATCCAAAAACAATAAAAAATACTAATACAAGAGCGCCTATGAAGGTCCCAAGAAATTTTAATATACGCATACCTTTAGTAGGAAATTGGCATTTCGTTAAGATGTCAAATATACAGACTATCCCATCCTAAATCAGGATCAAATATCAGTGATTATCTGGGATCTCATGGCCTTGGAAATATAGTTCACGGCATCAGCTGCGTGGCGGCCCGCATCTTGATGGTGCAAAGCCGAAGGCCACGCCTGATCGTTCTAAAAGAGCTAAATAAATGCGTTAAATAAGTATAAATACCAGTAATTCAGCTCTTTCTATATATTCCCTGCCGGTTGAATGGTATAGCAGTCCAAATTTTGCATGCACTCTAAAATTCTTGTATGCTTGAACTCATTTAAACTAAAATAGTGATATGTTCGAAAAAATTGTGGCCATAGAGCCGGTAAGTTTGATCACATCAGCTGAAGAAAGAGTAAAAGGATTAGCAAAAGAAGTTACTTTTTTTCGGGATATTCCTGAAGACGCAGACGAAATTGTTGCGCGGGTGGCTGATGCTGATGCCATGCTGGTGAACTATACATCAACGATAACGAGTGATATTATAGATCGCTGTCCCAATCTGGATTATATAGGTATGTGCTGCTCCCTTTACTCACCCGAGAGCGCTAATGTAGATGTAAAATATGCGCGAGAGCAGGGGATAACGGTGACCGGGATCAGGGATTACGGGGATGAAGGCGTGGTAGAATATGTGGTAAGAGAGCTGATAAGCTGTTTCCATGGATTCGGTTTTGACCCGAAGGGTAATCCTATTGAGCCCTGGGATAAAAAGCGTCGTGAAATAACGGGATTAAAAGCAGGCATTGTGGGACTCGGAAAATCAGGAGGGATGATCGCAGATGCACTTCGGTTTTTTGGTGCTGATATATCCTATTACTCACGTAGCAAAAAAATGGAGGCGAAGGACAAAGGCTATGAGTATATGCCTTTACACGACTTATTGGCCAAAAACGAAGTGATCTTTACCTGTTTGAACAAAAATGTAACCCTTTTTTACCAGGAAGAGTTTGACAAGCTGGGAAATGGAAAAATCCTTTTCAATACCGGGCTTTCGCCCTCGTGGGATGCAAGGGCATTTGAAGAGTGGATCCAGGGTGATAACCTGTTTTACTGTGATTCAATAGAAGCTCTCGGTGATGAGAGCCTCCTGAAGCATCCACATATATGCTGTATGGAAGTATCGGCGGGGCGCACGCAGCAGGCCTTTGACCGGTTGAGCCAAAAGGTATTGGCAAATCTACTGGAATACAATGGGTGACGCAATATTCTGCAAGGTGTATACCACGCTCCATCCTGCGATCTCTGATGTTTTGCTGTAAACATCAACTACGGCCCGAACCTGGTCATTTTCTATTTCAATGCGGTGGTCGTCACCCGTATATTCCGGAACTGATGTGATGGAAACTTCCATTTCTTCCGGTCCTACCGAAGCCAGAGAAGCAGCTACGGCAACATTTACCCTCGTTGGAAACAGGCTTATCGCCTCTTTGGCATTGCCGGTAAAAACTTCCTTTTCATTCTCCTGCAGGCTTTCTTCATAAACGGAGGTCCCTTTTAATGAATCCGGCCCTTTTGTGGTTTTTATCGATGCCTTGGAGTTCCCCATAAGGGCGGTTGTTTTCAATACATCAAAACCTCCAATGGCACCTGAAGCGATATGGACTTTAGCCCCGCTTTTACGGCAGGTGGACTTCAGCTCTTCCTGAAAGTCATCATCGGCCAGGGCCCCGATAGATAAAGTGACTATGGAAATCCCTTTTTCAAGCACCGGGATGCCCATATTTTTAAACGCTTCCGGATTTGCCGTTTCAATAACAATGTCTGGCCGGGTAGTAATTACTTCATCAATGCTTTTGCATAATGTACAACTATCATTCTGGCCAGCATTATTTATCTTCTCTAATAAATTTTGAGCACTCTCAGGGCTCCGGGAAAGAAGCCCGACAAATTGATAATTTGGCAAAAAGCCATTGCTAAATGCATTTACAATGATTTTTGCAAGCTTTCCGCAGCCGACAATAGCTAATTTCTTTTTTTTCATAGATCGAAAATAAGTAGAATTAAAGGGCTTCAAAAATAATAATATCTGAACTTTATTTTCACGAAGGTCCTCAATGTGAGACAAAGTAAAGGAGATAATGTTTTTCCTACATCAGCTGTGTAGCGGCCCTCATCATGATGGCGCAAAGCCAGGCGGCGTAGGTGCCCACGGCATAGCCCAAGACGGCCAGCAGAACGCCCACCGGCGCCAACGAGGGATGGAAGGCGGAGGCCACAATAGGCGCAGAGGCGGCGCCGCCCACATTGGCCTGGCTACCCACCGCTATGAAGAAGAAGGGGGCGTTAATTATTTTTGCAACTATAAAGAGAATAATTACGTGGATAATGATCCACATAAAGCCAATGAGGAAAAAGCCGGGGTTTTCAAAGATGGCCAGAATATTCATCTTCATGCCGATGGTAGCAACCAGAATGTACAGAAAAAGGCTGCCAATTTTGGAGGCTCCGGCTCCTTCAAGCTTGCTGGCGCGGGTAAACGAGAGGGCCAGCCCGCCCGTAGTAGCAATAACAATAATCCAGAAGAAAGGAGAATCCAGGCTAAGCCTGCTAAGCTGGGGAGCGTGCTCGCCAATCCAGGGAGCAATGGCGTCGGCACCAAGGTGCCCAACGGCCGTTACCGCAAAAGCGACGGCCACAATGCTGGTTATGTCGGTCAGCGTAGGAATTTTAGCAATGCTTAATTTATAATTTTCAATCTTTTTTCGAAGATCGGTAATGGGAGAAGCATCGGCGTTAAACCACTTATCAATGCGTTCCGAAATGCCGGCTCCGTAGAGCAGAAAGGCCAGCCAAAAGTTAGCAACGATAATATCTACGGTAACCATGGCTGAAAACAGATCGGAGCTGGGGTTAAACACCTCATACATAGCCGTTTGGTTGGCGCCGCCGCCAATCCAGCTGCCTGCCACCGTTGAAAGGCCGCGCCACAGTGCCTCCGGCCCCGTTCCGCCTACCAGGCTGGGTGCAAAATAGCCTGCGGTAAGTACAGCCAACGGTCCGCCTATAACGATACCCAGCGTCCCGGCCAGAAACATAATAATAGCCTTGGGACCTAATCCTATGATGCCTTTAAAATCGATGCTGATCGTTAGTAAAACCAGGCTGGCCGGAAGTAAGTAGCGGGAGGCTACAAAATATAAATTAGATTCTTCCGCAGAGATCAGCCCTATTGAGTTGAATATAGAAGGAATAAAATAGCAGAGCAGCAGGGAAGGAACAAAGGTGTAAAATTTTTGCCATTTAGGGTTGTCGCTGCTGGAGGTAATAAAGATTAGGGCAAGCGTAAGCAGCAGAATACCCAAGACTACGGCATCGTTGGTAAAAACGGGGGCAGCAAGTAGTGAAAACATAGGTTTTATTAATTAGATGAAGATCCTGAATCTACATTATATTGAGGGATATGTGCAAATAGTGTGAAAATAGAATTTGAAAAGCTTATACTTATTGCGTTAATGGAAAAAAAGGATAGGACAAAAATGAAGTTTGCCGTTATTGGAACGGGAAAAACCGGAGGAAAAGTAGTAAGTGTATTGGATGATGAGCAGGTGGTTGGTCCCTTTGATAGCTCCCATAAACCCACCGCTAATGCGTTGAAGAAGGCAGATGCGGCTATCCTTTTTGTTCCCGGCTCGGCAGCCGAGGAGCTGATAGAACCTTTGCTGGAATCTCGAATACCGGCCGCATGGGGAACAACCGGCTATGAATGGCCTGATAAAGTTAACGGACGTTTGAAGCAGCAAGACGTAAGGTGGCTAAAGGCTTCTAACTTTAGTCTGGGTATGAATATTGTGCGCCGATGCCTCAATATCATAGGCAAAAGCGCCCCAGTACTGACCGAACCGGAGTTCCAGATCCATGAGATCCATCACGTGCACAAACAGGATGCCCCCAGCGGTACGGCTCTGTCCTGGGAGCAGTGGCTGGGACAGGAAGCCCAGATAACATCGGAACGGAAGGGCGATATTAAGGGAATCCACCGATTGGAAGTGAATACCGATACCGAATCTATTAAGCTGGAACATCAGGCTCATAAACGGGAAATATTTGCTGAGGGAGCCGTTTGGGCTGCCACTCAGCTTGTAAAGATGGATATTGCTCCGGGCTTACACGATTTTTCAACTATTTTTGATAAAGTAATGCAGCAACAATGGAAATAACGGACACACAACTCTGGACCGCATTGGTAACGCCTATGGATGATGAAGGAAATCTTCATCTGGAGGATCTTGCCTCTCTTGTCCACCGGCAGAATGAGGCCGGTAATGGCATCTTGGTGCTGGGCAGTACCGGCGAAGGCTTGGCCTTGGGGCTGGAGGATAAAAAGGAGGTAGTCAAAATGGCTGCCAGCTTAAATATAGAGGTACCACTGATGGTTGGCGTGGGTGGTTTTAACCATCGCAGGCAGCTGGAGTGGATCGAATACTGCCAGCAGTTCGAAGTAGATGCATTTCTTCTGGTAATGCCCCTGTATGCGAAACCCGGGCCCAAAGGACAAGTACAATGGTTTAAAACACTTTTAGATGCGGCCGATAAGCCCTGCATGTTATATAATGTGCCGTCGCGGACGGGCTCTAAGATGAGTCCCTTTGTATTGAAAGAGCTGCATGGGCATCCGAATTTTGCCGCTTTAAAAGAGGCCGGCGGAAGCATTGCCGACTACCAGGAATTACGGAAGTCAGCACCGGAACTGGGCTTTTACAGTGGGGATGACGGGCTGTTGCCCTTTTTTACTATGGCCGGCTGCAACGGCTTGGTTTCGGTGGCAGCCAATGTGTGGCCCCGAGCCACGCACCGTTATACAGAATGGAGCCTCAGCGGGCGCGGCCCCGAGCTGCTTCCGCTATGGGAGGAGTGCACGGCTGCAATGTTTAGTGCTCCCAATCCCATCCCGTCGAAGGTGCTGCTTAAGGAAAAAGGGTGGATTTCGTCGGCCCGGCTTCGACCCCCGCTGACGACAGATGAGATAGAAAATATCGATTTGTTGACTGAGGCTGATCAGCGGATTCAGGACTGGTATCACCAAACAGACTAATAACTGTATACCTTTGGGAAATCTATTTTTAAAGTATTTCTGCACAAAGAAGTTCAAACAAAAATAACAGACATTAATTTTAGAAAAGAGAAAAGATCTAATGAGTAATAAGAACTGGGAAAAAATTTTAGAGCAGCTGGAAAATGGTGAGGTTCGTGCTGCGGAACCAACAGCTAACGGATGGGAAGCGAATGTGGAGGTTAAAGAAGCTATTTTAGCCTCTTTCAGTGCGGGGGAAAATACCGAATATTCCGGCATCTATGATGGATTTGTTGATAAGGATAATTTACCGCCCCGCCGCTTTACCG
>DATGUX010000365.1:0-2417 GCA_035300985.1 Fodinibius sp. | reverse complement strand
GGCCCACTCTTTAATAGTTTGGAATTTAGGTTGAACCAATGCAATAGCGCCTAAAATTTTAGCAACTCCCAAAATAGTGTTCAAGTATTGGGGATAACCCAGCATATCCATCAGTTGTTTGCTGCCTTCGGTTGGTATCAGTTCTACGATACCCGATTGCAACATGCCCAGCACGAACAGGTCGGTTACTACCCAGTAAGAAATATTGATTGTTTTCGGTTTCATGGGTAAGTGTGTTGAGGTAACTTATTTCTTATTTAGAGACCAATTCGAATTTATATAGTGGTTTATTAATAATTTGTTTAGCCGTCAGCTGTCAGTTTTCGGCAAAAAATCTCTGGGTGCTGACGGCTGATAGCTTAAAATCAGTCATAGCTCATCGGGGCCTTCCTAAAGCCATGCCGCAGAATTCCGATCTGTCCGATATGATAGGCAATATGGTGGTTCAAAAAGGCCCAGAGTTCCCCGCGCGAATCCGCAAATTGATCCATCGGCGGGGAGGGTTTCCGATTCAAATGGTTGGGGGGAATTGCAATCAGGCCGTTTCGAATAGGATCATGCAGGCCATTCCATTCGGCTTTAATCTCCCCAATAGTAGGATATTCAATATTATCTTTGGCCTCCGATTGGCCGGCGCCGGCAAACAACTCATTCCACCTTACATCAAAATCAACACCGGCGATTTCTGCCAGTCCATACTGCGAGTTCATCAGGTGTCCGCCCAAATATTTTACATGATTGATATTGGTATCATCATATAGCCGGCGGTTGGTTTCGTCATCGGTAAAGCCGTCCAATACATTGTTGTATAGACGGTGATGCAGGTCGAATTGGATAAGTAGTAAGCTCTTCATCATAAATCACTCATATAATTTATTTCTGGTCGCTTCCCTTTTTCTCTAACATCAATGTAATAGTCATACTGATAGCGCGCACGGTGTAAATGCGCCATATTTACTGGTTGAATGCGACAAACTGATTTAGTAAAATGGTTATTGGTTAGTTGTTAAACTTATAGTCAACCAAATAGCTAATAACAAATAACTAATCACCACCATAATGACACACGTATCCATTCTCATCCCGCGTGGGCATACCAGCTTGGTCAATATTGTTGGAACACATCAGATTTTTAATATGGTCAATGATATCCGGGCCGATATGGGCAAGCCGGCCGTTTTTGAGGTCCATTTGGTCGGCCTGGAAAAGGAAGTTCCGCAGTCTACCGGACTGTTTTCAGCCAGCCCCGACTGTTTGTTGGAAGAGGTTGAGGAAACGGACCTCATTATTGTTCCGGCCATCCACGACGATCCCAGGAAGGGTT
Organism: Fodinibius sp.; assembly: GCA_035300985.1. GTDB lineage: Bacteria > Bacteroidota > Rhodothermia > Balneolales > Balneolaceae > Fodinibius. Next base: position 1,093 of record DATGUX010000365.1, on the reverse strand, counting down.
ATGAGCGGAACCAGGCATTTGAGCCGTGGATCATTGATCAGTACCGTAAAGGTGCAGAAGTGGCCAGTTTTTGTGTAGGTGCCTTTTACCTGGCCGAAACGGGACTGCTCGACGGAAAACATTGCGCTACCCACTGGATGCATGCCGATACTTTTCGGCAGATGTATCCCCAGGTAAATTTGGTGGATGAAAAAATTATGACCGAGGAAGACGGCATCTATACCAGCGGCGGGGCCTATGCCTTTACGGATCTACTGCTGCATCTCATTGAAAAATATGCCGGGCGCGAGGAGGCAATTATGGCTTCTAAAGCTTTTTCACTGGATATCAGTCGGGATAACCAGTCAGATTTCATCATTTTTAAAGGTCAAAAGGATCATAAAGATGACAAGGTGCGCAAGGCCCAGCAGTTTATCGAAACCCACTATCAGGAAAAAATTCAGGTTGACCGGCTGGCAGAACAACTGGCCATGAGCCGGCGCACCCTGGAACGTCGCTTCAAGAAAGCCACCCGCAATACCGTAACCCAATACAAACAACGCGTTAAAGTAGAAGCGGCCAAACGCGATCTGGAAACCAGCCGCAAAAATGTCAGCCAGGTGATGTACGATGTGGGCTACTCGGATACCAAATCCTTTCGGAATCTGTTCAGCCGCATTACAGGCTTGACGCCGGTGGAGTATCGCAACAAATATAATAAAGAGGCTGTGGCCTAAGTTTTTAGCTTCAAATTATGAACAAGGCTAATCCGGTTTATTTCAGGGAGAGTGCAAACCGGTTAGTACTATTTCGTCTTAGATGTTAACGGCTGGTTTTGGTTTAGTCATTCTATTTTAAGCTTTTATTGCTGGCCCTTTGATTCCGAGTCCATTTGAAGAAATCGTACAGCATTGTTGTAGAGAATGTCTCTTTTCTGTTCGTCCGTTAAAAAATCGGCTTTTGCCATCTTCTTGGACGAGAGCATGATCTCTATATAAGCCGGCAGTATGTTAGAACGTGTGATCTCCCCTTCTTTTTCTTTTTCCACGCGAGAAATGGCCGCTTCGGCATCTTCAACCCGGTCCTGAGCCAGCCGAAGCAGTGCCAAGCCCGG
>DATGUX010000364.1:0-6755 GCA_035300985.1 Fodinibius sp. | reverse complement strand
GTACCCGAGGCCGGACTCGAACCGGCACTGCCATTTAGATGGCAATTGGATTTTAAGTCCAACGCGTCTACCAATTCCGCCACTCGGGCATGGGATTGAGAACTTTCAGCATGCTGAAATCAGACGCTAAATATAATAGATTCTTATCTATAACAACAACCCTCTTTTTTGCTTATTGCATTCCTAAATATAATCTCCTTTAAATTGAGGGATGAATTAAAATAAGTTGTGAAACTTTCATTATTTTTAGCCCGATATTAAAGAAAAACTAAAAAAGATTATGTATTCAAATTTGAAGTCGCGACTGAGTAACGAACTGCAGGAGTTAAAGGACGAAGGGCTGTATAAAGAGGAGCGGGTGATTACCACCCCGCAGGGAGCCGTCATCAATACCGAGGGCGGAGAGGAAGTCATCAATTTTTGTGCTAATAATTATTTGGGACTCTCCTCGCATCCGCGCGTGCTTGAGGCTGCCAAAGATACCATCGACGACTATGGCTACGGCATGTCGTCGGTGCGATTTATTTGCGGGACCCAGACCATCCATAAAGAGCTGGAAGCTAAGCTGGCTAACTTTTTGGGTACCGACGATGCCATTCTCTATGCCGCTGCTTTTGATGCTAATGGCGGAATTTTTGAACCGCTGCTGGGACCGGAAGATGCTATCATTTCCGACAAGCTCAATCATGCCTCCATTATTGATGGTGTGCGGCTGTGTAAAGCCCAGCGTTATCTTTATGAGCACGATGATATGGAATCGCTCGAAAAGACGCTGCAGGAGGCCTCCGATGCGGAAGTGAAGGTCATTGCCACGGATGGCGTCTTTTCTATGGACGGTACCATTGCCCAGCTGGATAAAATTTGTGATCTGGCCGAGCAGTATGATGCCTTGGTGATGTCTGATGAAGCTCATGCAACCGGCTTTGTCGGAGAAACGGGACGCGGAGTACACGAATACCGTGATGTGATGGGGCGCGTGGATATTATTACCAGTACGCTGGGCAAGGCACTGGGCGGCGCATCCGGCGGGTTTACTGCGGCGCGGCAGGAAATTGTGGATATGCTGCGGCAGAAATCACGGCCTTATCTGTTTTCCAATACTTTGGCGCCTTCTATTACCGGTGCTTCCATCGAAGTATTGAACTTGCTGAGCGAAACGACGGAGCTGCGTGATAAGCTGGCCGACAATACTATGTACTTCCGCAAGGGGATGCAAGAGGCCGGCTTCGACCTCAAAAAGGGCACGCATCCTATTGTACCTATTATGCTGTATGATGCGCCCAAAGCACAGCAGTATGCCGAGCGGCTGCTGGAGAAGGGAATCTACGTGATTGGGTTTTACTATCCGGTAGTACCCAAAGGCGAAGCCCGCATTCGCGTGCAGCTGTCGGCCGTGCATGAAAAAGAGCATCTTGATCAGGCCATTGAGGCATTTACCGAAGTAAAGAAAGAACTCAACTAACTATATAGCATGAGCAATATTTTAATTACCGGAGCCAGTGGACAACTGGGCAGTGAGCTGACGACCAAGCTCCGATCGATTTATGGAGCTGACCAGGTGCTTGCCTCTGATATCCGGGAGCCCGGCGGAGCCACAGCGGAGGGCCCCTTTGAAAAGTTAGATGTATTAGACAACGACCGTCTTGCAGAGATCGTCGATCGGTATGATATTTCGCAGATTTATCATCTTGCGGCACTGCTTTCGGCCAAAGCCGAACAAAATATCAGCCTGGGCTGGAAGCTGAATATGGGCGGGCTGCTTAATGTCCTTAATTTGGCAAAAGATAGAGCCCTGGATCGCATTTTTTGGCCCAGCTCGATTGCGGTTTTTGGTCCCGATGCCCCGGCGGAAAAGACCCCGCAGCATACATCATTAAACCCCACTACCGTATATGGTATCAGCAAGATAGCCGGGGAGCAGTGGTGTGCCTATTTCCACCGGCGCTTTGGCGTTGATGTTCGCAGCCTGCGCTATCCCGGGCTCATTGGCTACAAATCTTCGCCGGGGGGCGGAACGACTGATTATGCGGTGGATATTCACCATCAGGCACTGGAAAAACAGTCATTCAGCTGCTTTCTGAAGGCCGACAGCGCCCTGCCGATGATGTATATGGACGATGCTATCGAGGCGACCATCCGGCTGATGCAGGCCGACGCCGGGGATATTCAGGTACGTACCAGCTATAATTTATCGGGCATCAGCTTTTCACCAGCTCAAATAGCCGAAGCTATTAAAAAGCATATTCCTGAATTTGAGATCAGCTATGAACCCGATTATCGGCAGGAAATTGCAGAGTCATGGCCTAACTCCATCGACGATAGCCCCGCCCGGCAGCAGTGGGGCTGGCAGCACCGCTATGATCTGGAGGCTATGGTTGAGGATATGTTGGAGCATTTGTCACAAAAATCTGAACAGTTATAAACTTAGCTAAGCAATACTCTTTTCATGCCGAAGGGGAAGCTATACGGAAGGCAAGCTCGCAGGTGGGATGTAAGCACTGAAAAGAGACCCACCGAGGAGGTTTAGGCTGTCTGACATCCATGCGGATCAGTATGCTATAGAAAAAGCCCGTTCGTTAAAACGGGCTTTTAGCTCATTCAATAAAGCCGGTAGCTTAACTATTTGAAGTCAAGGCTTTCTACGTCAACGGCGCTTAAACCCTTGGGAGTTTCTTCAACGTCAAACTCAACGTTTTCGCCGTCTTCCAAGCCTTGATTATAGTCTAAATTTTCTACGTTATTGCGGTGGACGAATACGTCTTTGCTTCCGTCCTCTGGTTTGATGAATCCAAATCCTTTTTCAACGTCAAACCATTTAACTGTTCCTTGTTGTCTCATGTGTACTGTAATGTTGTTTTATCACCTCGGGATTCATCACGTCGAGAAGAGCTGAATTAACGTCTCGTTCTGTTAGAGATTACACGACAGAGGTGGGGTTAATTATAACATCAAAATATATGGTTTTACGAACGGAATTTCCATATCCATCTGGCCCTTAGGTGCACCAGTGGGAACATTTGGGCTTGTCTGTAATAAAAAGAGTATCCTAAACTATATCAGTTGGTAAATAAAATGTCTATCTTAAATCGCAAAATGGTAATCGTAATTTCAAAAATTATTTAACTCAAAGAAAAAGTTACTATGAAGTTTAAAAAGTTATTACTCGGTCTGGGCACATTGCTATTGTTGATAAATGCTGTACCGCAGCAGAGCGCTGCTCAGTGGAGCTTAGGCGCCTCTTATGAAGTGCGTAATGAAGATCCTAAAAATGGTTTTGGAGTTCGTGTGGAGCGCGAAATCCTGCAAAAATTGCCTATTGTGGATTTATCGCTGCGCGGGCACTTCAGTTATTTCAATGATGAAAATGAGTTTAGCCGGGACAACCAAAGTATCTCAACTGAAATCACAAACTATGATTTTGGTTTAGCTGCGGTCGGCGGAATATCTGTTGGTATGGTCGCTCCCTATGTTGGCCTTGGACTCGGCTCAGAAACGGCCGATCTGAAATTCAAAGAGGATATTGATTTGCCTGATGGAGAGAAGGGTGACGGCTCGGATAGCAACCTCTACTGGAATGGTTTTATCGGCGCCAAAATCACACCAATTCCCATGCTAAAGCCCTTTGTTGAGTATCGGGTAAAATCTAATAAGAAGTTTAAAGATCTGAATCGCGATGCTATCGACACCAGTACGGGTCGTTTCATTATTGGAGTATCACTGGCGTTCTAAATAATGTGACAGAGCTTCAATGATATAAGCATCAGCGACTACGAGATTGCTTATTTTTAAACGCACATGACCTCGTTAAGGCGGGTACCGATCCGGTATCCGCTTTTTTTATTTTTTATTGTTAAAGTGCTAATCAGTTTCTTTATTTGAATGTAACGGTAAATGTAATTGTTTAATAGGCATAAACAGCCCATATCGGGCCTTTGTTATTAACTGATACCTTCTATGGCCGAAGCAAAAGCAACATATAATGTTAACTTGGATGCTTATCAGCTTGATGAGCCGCAGCAGAATGTCCTGAATCAACTGCTGTCGGTTTGTCGCGAACATCTTGATAAGGTGGATGAGCAAATGGTAGCACGGGCCTTCAAGCTCTGCTACCTGTCTCATGAGGGCGTGATGCGTGCCTCCGGGGAGCCATTTTATTTGCATCCGGTTCATGTGGCCGAGATTGTGGCTTCCGAGATTAATATCGACGATGTTTCGGTCGTAGCTGCGCTGCTGCACGATACCGTAGAAGATACCGGCGTTACACTGGATGATATCACTGATAATTTTGGAAGTATTGTTTCGCATCTGATTGATGGGGTGACCAAAATTTCGGGCGTATTCAAAAGCCGCGATACCAAGCAGGCGGAGACCTTCATGAAGCTGTTGCTTTCGATGGCGGAAGATATCCGGGTAGTGCTTATTAAATTTGCCGATCGGCTGCACAATATGCGTACCATTCAGCATCTGCCGCGCGAGAAGCAGCTGCAGAAAGCTACCGAGACGATGGAGCTATATGCTCCGCTGGCACACCGTTTTGGCTTGTTTAATATGAAGAGTGAGCTGGAAGACCTCAGCTTTAAGGTGATAGATCCTAACTCTTTCAAGTTTATTTCTAGAAAATTGCGTGAGAAACGAGAATCGCGTGAGCAGTTTATCAACGAATTCATGCAGCCTATCCACGAGGAGCTACAAACGCAGGGCTTTACCTTCGAAATAAAGGGACGGCCGAAGCATATTTACTCCATCTTCCGGAAGATGCAGCGCCAGCAAAAACCTTTTGAAGAGATTTACGACCTTTTTGCTATTCGTATTATCCTTGAAGACCCTCACAGTAAAGAAGACTGCTGGCGGGTATATTCCATTATCACTGATTGGTACACCCCCATTCCCAAACGTTTCAGAGATTTTATATCGGTGCCCAAGGCCAACGGCTACCAGTCGCTGCATACGACCGTGATCACCAAGCAGGGGCGTAAAGTAGAAGTGCAGATTCGTACCCGGCAAATGGACGATATTGCAGAGAAAGGACTGGCCGCCCACTGGAAGTACAAAGAGGGTAAGGGCGGCTCAAAAACACTGGATAAATTTGTGCACTGGGTACGCGATGTGCTCGATAATCCACGACCGGATGCGGCAACCGAATTTGTCAAAGATTTTCAGCTGAACCTGTACCAGGATGAGATTTACGCCTTTACGCCGCAGGGAGAACTGCGCACGCTGCCACGGGGAGCTACGCCCATCGATTTTGCCTTCGATATCCACAGTGAGATTGGCGAACGGGCAATGGCGGCCAAGGTTAACGGAAAGATGGCCCCTTTGCGGCAGAAGCTGGAAATCGGGGATCAGGTGGAGATTATTACCGGAAGTAAGATCAATCTGAATCCCGACTGGATTGATGATGTGGTAACCCACAAGGCTAAGTCGCGCATTAGGCAGTTCACTAAAAGAGAGGAGCGAAAAGTTTCCGAAGAGGGACGAGACCTTTGGAAGAAGCGAGCCAAACGCGGGAGTGTAGAAATTTCGGATCAGGATCTGATGCAGGTTGCGCATAAGCTGGGCTTTGATTCCACAAAAGAGCTCTTTTATGAGGTTGGTAAGGGAAGTTTCGACGTCAATAAACTGTTTAAAGCCGCTAAGCAATTTACCAGTAAGGGGCGTATTGAACACGATGAGAAGCAAAAAAGCAGGCCCGAGGTTACTGAAGAGGAGATCCAGCAAAAATATATCGATACGGCGCGCTCGGTAAGTGATGAGAAGGCATTAGTTATCAGTGACGAGGTCTCGAATATCAGGTACAGTTACGCCAACTGCTGTAATCCCATTCCCGGCGATAATGTGATTGGATTTATCAGCCGTACGGGGGATGTAAAAGTGCACCGCTCCAACTGCAAGAATATCCGCCATCTGATCCAAACGGACGGTGACCGTATAATTGATGTATCCTGGGCCAAGAATATCGATTCTAAGTTCCTTGGTGCGGTTAAAGTGGTTGGCGGCGATCGGGTAGGCATGATCAATGATATTACCGATATTTTGTCCAAATCGCTGGAAACCAATATGAAGAGCATCAACGTTAATAGCGATAGCGGCATGTTCGAGGGAATTTTGACGGTTTATGTAGATGATATCACTCATCTTGACCGCGTTATCGAGCGCCTGCACAAAGTAGAAGGTGTTAAGAGCGTGTTTCGGTACGAATAAGGAGGCCTAAATGCAATATTTTCATATCTGTAAGAAAAGTAATATCATCCACCAGTCTTTGCTGTACTTTCGTTGAAGAAAAATTCACAGCAATATCATATTTTCACGCTAACTTATACTATAAGCAGACTATGATTACCTACACCAAAAAAGATTTAGTTCGACATGTTGCTGAACAACTGGATGAACCGATGGTTCAGTCGGAACCCTGGGTGGAAGCCGTACTGGTTGCCATACGGGAAACCATGATGGACGCCGACCCTACCTGTCGGATCGAATTGCGCGATTTTGGTGTTTTTGAGGTCAAGAAGACCAAGGCAAAGCCGCGGGCCCGTAATCCTCGCACAAATGAGGAGATTTATGTTCCGGCGCACCGCAAAACGCACTTTAAACCGAGCAAGCTGCTGAAAGAATTTTTAAGGCAGCCGCTTGAGGATGCAGAATTAGAAGAAACAGAAAGCTGACCGTGGCAAGATACGGAAGAATCATTGGAATAGATGTAGGAACAAAATGGGTGGGCCTGGCCCGCACGGATCTGCTGCGTACGGTGGCTA
>DATGUX010000363.1:0-21765 GCA_035300985.1 Fodinibius sp. | reverse complement strand
ATCAAATTTAATGACTTCCCGATCGTAGGTCATAATACCATTTACTTCTGATTCTACATCCGTGGTCTGGGTATATACCGCGCCGGCTAATCCTTTGTCTTTGAGCTTTATCAGCTCGCGGAGCAAGCGCTCATACGTTTTGTGAAGCGCTTTCCTGGATTGAGAGGTCTCATAATGGCTTGGTGCATTCGAAAAGTCTTGAATCCATAGATGGTCCTCTACCACAAGTGCCTCACCACCAAATTCACCCAGGATGGCCGCCCGATCTTCCTCCGGTTCGGGCATGTCGGGACCGGGATAGCTATGAATATCATGGAAATCTCCAACACCGCGATCAGCCCAGCCACTGGGAATATCAACAAACCTGGTAGAATCTAAGTTGGCTGTAAAATCGGCAATACTTTCTGTATTAAATTGTCCCCAGCCTTCATTAAAAGGAACCCATGTTACTATGGATATATGGTTATAAAGCTGATTAATCATGTCTTTAAGCTCATCTTTAAAATCAATGGCCGATTGTGCCGTTCGGTTGATGTCGTCATCATCGGGCCCGATATGGCGGTCGCCATTAGGCATATCCTGCCATACCAGTACGCCCATTTTGTCGGCCCAGTAGTACCAGCGGTTCGGTTCAACCTTTACGTGCTTGCGAATCATATTGAAGCCAAGATCTTTCGTCACCTGGATATCATATTTAAGCGCTTCATCGGTGGGTGCCGAGTAGATACCGTCCGGCCAAAACCCTTGATCGAGTAATCCATAATGAAATACAGGTTCATCATTTAAAAATAAGCGCGTAAATCCATCGGGCCCCTCTCCCAATCGAACCTCGCGCATACCAAAATAACTTTTTACTTCATCTACTTTTTGGTCACCATTGTACAAAGTAACTTTCAAATCATAAAGAAATGGATTGCTGGGAGACCACAGTTTGGCATCTTCTACAGGTAGTGACAACGAGGTTCCCAAATCACCCGAAATTTTACCGACCTCCGTTCCGTTTTCCATCGCTACAGCCTCAACCCGGTAGTCACTACTTGATTTGTTGCTTTCAACGGTTAAATGAAGGATGTTTTCATCAATATCGGGGGTCATCTTCAAATCCTTAATCGCTGCTTCAGGAACGGACTCAAGCCATACTGTTTGCCAAATGCCCGTTGTCGGCGTGTAGTAAATACCTTGCGGATCACGCACCTGCTTACCGGTGGGCTGATAACCATCATCCGTAGGATCCCAAACAGAAATGGTAATTTCCTGTTCTCCCTTTGCCTTCAGGGCTTCACTGATATCAAATGAAAAAGATGTATAGCCTCCTTCGTGCTGCCCCATTTTTTTATCATTTATCCATACTGTTGTCCGCCAATCTACAGCTCCAAAATGAAGGAGTAATCGCTTAGAGTTCAGATTATCGGGTACTTCAAAAGTGGTATGATACCACAGCTTATTATCCGGCCCCACGCGTTTCTTTACACCAGACAAGGCCGATTCAATACCAAAAGGAACTAAAATTTCACCATCCCAGCTTTCGGGTTTTTCATTAAAAGCAGGTACAATAGCATAGTTCCATAAACCATTTAAATTGGTCCATTCCTCCCGCTTCATTTGGGGACGCGGATATTCCGACAGAGGTTCGTCAGGGTCAATATCCTCAGCCCAACGGGTCATAAGCGGGTTGTCAGCCGGCTGCCAATTACCCTCTTGAGCATAAGTAATGAAGGGGGCCAGCAGTGTTATAAAGAAAACCACTGTACAAATCGTTTTTCGAGTGATCATAATGTTGAATTAAATATTAAATTTTTTTAAGCTACTATCTATTTTAAAATATGCAAGCAGTTAACCCGCATTTCTCACCGAGAAATGCAGGCTAAAGGGATACTGTCGGAACAACTCAGGAAATCAAGACTTATTCCATAGAGCCATTTGCAAAACCTACCTTCAGCTCGGCTGTTCCAAGCGTCCACGCCTAAAGCCTCTTCCCGCAAGGTACTAAGCGGGGATGCTTAGTACAAGCTTACAGGATTATGGTTCTGCAAAGTGCTTTCCATATATTATGATAGACGAGTATTGCATAACTTATGGAACAACGGGGAATTGTTAAATTCGCAGCGTGCTTGCCCTGTATGGGATGAACGTAATTTCCTCTGCTTCCACATCTTTGGTGGGATGGTCTTTTTCATAGAGGTGCTGTCCACTCACCGGCAAACGCCCGGCCGAATCCTGATACATCACCCATTCGGCAATTTTCTTTCCTTTGGCTTTCAACTCAACAGGTGCATTTTCTAAATTCCGGGGATAGGCTCCTTTAGTGTCTTTCATTCCCACTTTGAAGTCCAGATCCTCAATGGTTTGCTCTGTCATGAAGGCGATTAAAAGAAAAGTAAAGTAACTCAACTTCATAACGATAGATCCCTTAGGTTAGTTTTAATAATAACTCCATAACAAAATATCATATGTTATCGCTAACATTCAAATGTAAAATAAATATTTTTTAGCCTTTGTCAAATTTATCCCTAAATAATTTTATTTGTTACAAATAACCGCATGATTCTCTGATTTTTAGAGAGGTGAGCAGCTCGATATTCTCTAAAGGTTCTTCCTCATTCTCAATTTGTGAGATGAGTTTCCGAGCGGCTCGTTTGCCTAAATCGTAGGCGGGCTGTACAACGGTGGTTAACGGACTTTTCACCAAAGGGGCACGTATATCATCCGAGAATCCGGTAATAGCAATATCATCCGGTATCGTTAAGCCATGCTCATAAATGGCATCCATCGCTCCGAAGGCCACGGGATCATTGACGGCAAATACAGCCTTAGGCCGTTTACTCTCGGGTAGTTCCAGCAGTTTCTTCATCGCCTTGTATCCTCCCGCCTCATGCAAGTCAGTGGCCTCAATTAAGTGCTCCTCTACCTGAAGTTTATGTTTACCTAAGGCTTCTTTATATCCCTGAAGACGGTCTTTACCTATTGAAATATTCTGGGGAGCGGCTAAATGAGCCACTTTTTGATAGCCGTGATTTAATAAATGATCGGTTATTTTATAGGCTCCCATCTTGTCATCCACTTTCACACAGCTGGCCTCAATACCTTCAACATAGCGATCAAAAAATACCAATGCTGTGCCCGATTGAGCTATCTGTCTATAAAGCCCGTAATTATCGGAGTTTTGAGCCGCAGAAATTAATATTCCATCCACCCGTTTGGCCTTAAGCGTTTCAAGCGCTTTCCGCTCCCGATCTCCCTGTTCGGCTGAGTGGGTCAAAATAAGCTGGTATTTTTCGTCGAATATCTCCTCCTCAATGCCTTGAATGGCCTGCGCAAAAAAAGAATGAGCAATCTTGGGGATCACAACGCCGATTGTGTCGGTTTTTTGTGATACCAGGCTTTTAGCGATATAATTGGGCGTATAGCCCATTTCCTCAGCCTTAGCTATCACTCGTCCTTTTGTTTTTTCATCCACATTATCCCGGCCGTTGAGCGCCCGCGATACGGTCATGGCCGATACGCCAAGCGACTCAGCAATTTGTTTTAAGGTGACGTTTGAACTCATACCAAATAGTTGTGATAACGTTATCAATTATATTTAATAACGTAAATAAATCTGACAAATAGAAATGCAGTCTTTTTTCAGGCTTTTATAAAAGGATTGGCCTTTTTTTCATGGCCGATGGTTGTTTCGGGGCCATGACCCGGATATACAGTGGTTTCTTCCGGCAAGGTATAGAGCTGTTCACGAATGGAAGTCTGCAAGATGTCCATATTGCCCCTGTACAGATCGGTACGCCCAACCCCTTCTCTGAAAAGTGTGTCGCCAGCTATTAGAATTCCGTCATCTTTGCTGTATAACGAAACGTGATCGGGAGCATGACCTGGCGTATAACGCACCTCAAAGGTAAAGCCGGCTATCTCCCACTCCTTTTTGAGTGGGAGTATTTCAGGTATAAAATCGAAACCTTGGGCGCTAAACCCAAACATTTTGGCTTGTGATGCAAAATTTTCCCACAAATAATAATCTTTATCACACAGATATACTGGTACATCGAAACTATCTAACACGAGTGGAATTCCCAGCACATGATCTACATGGGCATGCGTAAGAATTACAGCCTCCAAAGAAATATCTTGAGACCTTATTACTGCACTAACGCGACTAAACTCATTCTCATCAGCAAAGCCCGGATCTATCAGAACTGCCCTGCCTTCGTTTGTGAGCAGATAAGTATTTTCGGCAAAGGGACCGACCGTAAAGCTATGTACTTGCATGGAAGCCTAAATTGAAAATAAAAAAGGATGCATCTCCGCAGACATGCACCCTTAAAATCATTAAGTAAACAATCGTTAGTCTTTTCCGTAGCGCTTCTTGAAGCGGTCGATTCGCCCGGCCTTCTTCTGGAAGTTCATATTGCCGGTATAAAAGGGATGGTTTTTAGAGTCAACTTCGCTGCGGTACACCCCATCTTTGGGATCCATGGTACTCCGCGTTGTAAATTCCGTATCGTCGCTCATTACAACCGTTATTTCGTTGTATTCTGGGTGAATTCCTTTTTTCATAACAGTATCAAATTTCTTTAGTACTTATTTCTGGATCCAAATATAAGGCCTTATAAATCGACTTGCAATTCCTATTATCGATTGAATGCTACCCGGATCGACTAACGTAACGGTCTCATTCCTCAGCAGTACACCGGATCAATAAGATAACCCAATCTTAGGCTGATCGATTTTTTAGCCCCTATAAAGATGGAAAATAAACAATCCTCGGGGCAGAGCCCCGAGGTATTCAACAGGAATAAGTTCTTTTATTAAATTGAAACCACATCGGCCACATGCAGCAGTTCTTGATTAATTGTTGCATGCTGTTTGGTAGCTTGTTCCAGTGCGGTATAAACAATATCCCCATTTTTAATTCCCAGCATCACATTTCGCTTGTCCCGCAGGAGCGCTTCCACCGCGCTTACGCCCAGCCGGCTGGCCAAGACACGGTCGGCACAAGTTGGACGACCTCCGCGCTGTACGTGGCCCAGTATAGTTACTTTGGTTTCATAAAAACCGTCAAATCGCTGCGTCACTTTATCGGCCAGGTCATATACATTACCGGTGGTATCTCCTTCAGCCACGATGACAATGCGTGAGGTTTTATTCCGCTTGGAACTGCGATCGAGGGACTCAAACAGCCGTTCAATCCCCATATCTTCCTCTGGAATAAGGATTTCTTCCGAGCCTGCTGCAATCCCTGAATTAAGGGCAATATCACCGGCATCACGCCCCATTACCTCAATAAAAAACAATCGATTATGGGAAGTTGCGGTATCTCGTATTTTATCAACCGCTTCAACTACCGTATTGGTGGCTGTATCAAAACCGATGGTAAAGTCAGTTCCGGAAATATCATTATCAATGGTGCCGGGAATGCCTACCAGCGGCACATCAAATTCCGTATTAAAGGCCAAGGCCCCTTCAAAGGTTCCATCTCCTCCAATCATCACTAACGCATCCAACTTATTACTTTTCACGTGTTTGAAGGCCCTTTGGCGCCCCTCCTTTGTTTTAAATGCTTTACATCGGGCTGATTTTAAAACGGTCCCCCCCTGATGGATAATATGGCGTACCGATCCGGCGTCCATTTCAAAAATATCATTCTCGATTAATCCGCGATAGCCTTCGCGTATACCAAAGGGACGCACATCATGGTAAATACAGGCGCGCACCACTGCACGGATACATGCATTCATGCCGGGGGCATCTCCACCGGAGGTTAGCACACCTATTCGCTCTATTTCGTGATTCTTCATATTATTCTAATGGATGTCTTCTGTTCTAATATTTATAAATGTATTTATAAATGAAATCAGGGCAGTTCAACTTCGGTTGACTTCCGAAGTACTAATTCCGGTTGAAAGGTTTCTTGTCTAATCTTTGCTGTTTTATCGTCCATACGTTGCAGCAAAGATTCAACAGCCGTATTCCCCATTTCATACATTGGCTGGCGAATGGTGGATAACCCTATATATTTGGAAATAGTAATATCGTCATAGCCAATGATTGGTATATTAAGGTTGGCCTCGCGCATCGCTTTCATAGCTCCTATAGCCTGAACATCAGAAACACAAAAGCAGGCATCCGGAACATTTTGCTGATTAAGAATCTTCTTCATTGCCTCATAGCCATTCCGCTCCGAAAAACCATCACGCGCCATATCCTCACCGGTGGCTATCAAAGATTCGTAAACTTCAACTCCTTCAGACCGGAGTATGTTTTTATACTTGGCCATCCGCTGACGGTTGGGTTTCGAACGGTCGGAAGCACCAACCAGTGCAATGCCGCGGCAACCTTTATCCAAGAGGTATCTCATTGCCTGCCGGGTTCCTTCCACATTATTAACAGATACCGAGTCGATATTAGTATAGGTTTCATCGACCAACGTTATCGGGGTGTCATATTTTAACAGATTTTCAAAACGACCGGAAGAGAAATGGAGGGAAATCAAAATATAGCCATCGGCTGACTGCCGTTTGATGATGGTCTCCACCTGTTCGTAAATCGTCTCCTCATCGCTGCCTACGTTAAAGATATTAAGCTCATAGTTATTGTCATGAATTTTAGCCTGAATTCCGGCCAACACCTCCATAAAAAAGTAGTTGGAGATGACCGGCACCATAATCATGATACGATCTTTCTTTCTGCGCGCTAAACCCTGCGCATAAGCCTGGGGATAATAACCTAACTTATCCGCTATACGGCGGACTTTCTTTCGGGTCTTATCTGAAATATCATCGCTATTGTTCATTACGCGCGACACGGTGGCAATGCTGACACCCGCTTTTTTAGCTATATCGTAAATGGTTATCTGAGACACCGTTATTCCTTTTATTTAATGTATTTTAAGCCTGCCTGTCACTTTAGTTGACCTTTAACATAGTTTTCATCCAGTTGCTGGATTTGCAACCCGGAAAAGTTTGTAAAGGACCATATCAAGTGTCGGATTTACCCGATGAGGAATTTTGTAAAAGTCGCAATAGCAGGGCTATAAATATGGAAAGCTCAAGAATGATGCAAGCGCTTACACCAACCATTTCCAAACAGGTTTTCTGTCCGAAACCGATTCCTCCGTTCAAAATCGAATGGTAAGCAAATCAAGTCCATAATACCTGAGCTATGGCCTTCCACCGGCAACCAAACTTCTCAAACTGTCCAATTGGCTTTTATTCAGCTCTCCAAAGCTTATAAAGCTGATTTCATTTTCCGGGCTGAACAAGAGATAGGCCGGCACACCGGGTACTCCAAAACTGGAAAATTGTGTTGAACCTACAACAAAGGCAATGGGAAGATTTTGTTGCTCAACATAACCGACCGCTTCCTCCCTTTTGAAGCCCACCATCGCTGACAGTATCGCCAGTTTCGCTTTGGAGGCATCCTGGAGCTTTACCAGCTTTCGGTGAATCAATTCCGGATTATCCATCCAGTTCGACCAAAACTGCAATAACACATATTGATCTTTAAAATCTTCAATCCGAAGGCTGTCCGATGACTCTATTGTGGTCCATGGTACCGCCTTGAGTGAGTCTTGCTGAACTATTCGTCTTTTAAAAGCTGCTCTTTTGCTTTCTTGGCTGTTAATGGTAAAAAAGATAATAATAGCTGCAGCAACAACGGCTACAACAGCCAAAAAGCTATTAAAGTATTTAGGATCTAACTTCATCGCCGTCATCTGATATAAGTATTGCCCCGGTTACCGGTGGCAGGTAAAGCTTTGCAAAACCAGCGGAAATGCTCACCTCAGCACCCGTTAATGTATTGATCAGTTCTGTGTTCGGCGGCCAGTCAAGCCCTTCCATTGGAATAAGAATCTGTTGTGTAAGCTCGCTTCGGTTGAAGACCGCCAGTATCGGTTGTGCATTATCGAGCGTGCGAGCAAATGTGAAGGTGTTTTTATGATTGTCGTATTGGACTGCCTTGAATTTGCCCTTCCGAAGGGAGGGGTGCTTTTGACGCATCCAAATCAACTTTTTGTACCAGTTAAAGAGCGCTGTATCAAAGTTATTGTCATCAGTTGGTCGTTCTCTGCCGAGGGGATCATATTTCTCAGGTTCGTAATCAAAGTCGGGCCAAACCATAGGTTTCCGGTCGTCCGGGTCACCGGCGCCCCACATACCGGCCTCCGTTCCATAATAGATCATGGGCGCCCCCGGATAGCTAAACTGAAAGAGTGCAATAAACTTTTGCAGGCGGCGCTCGCTGCTATCAGGTTTTCTTACATTGAAACCATATTTGGGCTTACCATCTTTATTATATGGTCGGCCCGGATTTACAACCATTGATGCCAACCGGGGCGTATCGTGGCTGTCCATCAAATTCTGCATACCAATTGGAGCTCCTTCGGGCAGGCTTGCGGCTTGTTGTTTGAGCGTCTCCAAAAAGTTGGAAGCAGATATTGACTGATCGATCATATAGTTTTGTACGGTTTCAGCAAATTGATAGTTCATGGTAGCTGTAAACAGCCCTTTTCCTACCCAGTCACTGAAATTGTCGGACCACACTTCTCCTGTTGTATAGGCTTCCGGTTTAATGCTTTTGACCAGCGAATTCCATTCTCTCCAAAATGACTGGCCAATCTCCTCGGGTACATCCAGCCGCCATCCGTCTACGCCCCTATCAGGATTTCCGTCGGGCGCCAACCAACGACGAGTTATCGCAAAAATATGTTCCTTTACGGGCTCAACGAGGTTGTTGTTAATATGCTTAAATTCGGGCAGTGTCTTGAAATCCCACCAGCTATCATACTCAAATGCTGAATTTGGATCATCTGCTTTACGAAATGAGTTCACTTCGTACCAGTTCCGGTAGGCCGATTGTTCCTGCTTTTCTTTTAGATCCCGAAAGGCCCAAAAGTCGGTACCCGAATGGTTGAACACCCCATCAATAATAATCCTCATTTCTCGGTTGTGAACCTCTTCCACCAGCTTTAAGAACAGCCTGTCTGCTGCGGTCCACTGCCAACTGTCGGGATCTTCAGGGTTTTCTGCTTCCATAATAGCCTGATCCCCTTTGGGGTCGGGACCAAAAAACCGATCGATATGGTGATAGTAAGAAGTATCGTATTTATGGAGCGATACCGCATCAAATACAGGATTTAGATAGAGGGCCTCCACTCCCAGTTCCTGCAGATAATCCAGTTTATCAATGATGCCCTGCAAATCACCGCCGTAGCGTCGAAGATAAACACCATCGTTAAAATCATTGCCCATCGTACGTTCCCAATCCGTTCGTTCGTACCAGTCGGCAGTCCAGGATGAGCATTGCCAGCCCTCCGGTGCATCAATCCGATCGCCCGTAGGATCATTTGACGGATCGCCATTGCGAAAACGTTCGGGAAAAATCTGATACCAAACGACTCCTTTAGCCCATCCGGGAACAAGCTGTTGTTCTCCTTGAGCAGGGATGGTCAATACTTGGGGGTTGTTATTATCTTCGATAGAGGTAGTCTTATTCACTAAATCCAAAAGCCCGTTTTTAAATATCCTGAATCAATTCTTGACACTTTTTCTTTAGACCAGGGCCATCCGGTGTCAGTGAAGGAAGTTCAATGGCCTGTTGACAAGTTTCTATAGCCCGGGCATCCCGACCCATCTCTTCATAAATTCTGGCTAAATCATAATAGTATAATATATAGTTGTCATCCAGTTCAATAGCTTTACGGATAGCTTTGGCCGCTTTTTTGTTGCTTGCATTCCCCGAGATCCCGCCAAAAAGGGTATTTGCAGCGGCTCGTTCCAGCCAGCTTAGGTTGGCTACCTTAAAATTCCAACGCCCAAGCACATGCCAGGCCCCTGCGTTGGTACTGTCAAGCTCAATGGCTCGGTCGGCATACTTTTTTATTTCACGGGAAGCAGCCACACGGTCCTTTGCTCCCGATATTAATGCTTTTCGGCCCATGGCTACCGACATTACAAAGTTTGACTGGCTATCATCAGGATTAACCTCCAGCGCCCTTTTTGAAAGCTCGATGCCTTTGTTAAAATACTGTTCCTGCTTGTCTTCATCTTCAAACCGATGGCCTATGCGGGAATATAAAAAGCTGCTCTTCCACAAGGCTTCATAATTATCCGGATCTTGCTCTAAGATCTGCTGATAGAGTTCCAGTGCCTGTTTCTCCTGGTGTTGCTTATACAGCGTATCGGCCCGGGCTTCAAGCGAATCAGTTTTTTGGGCTAAAGAAATACCCGGCAATAATAAGCTAAGTACAAATAATCTTGCAATAGATTTCATAATAAGATCCTTTATTTATTTGTCATAACTGTAAGCTATAAAAATTCCCGTCTGTTTCTGAAATTATATTTTGCTTATTTTTACCACTATTCAACCCCTTCCGCAGCAACGGCATCGCCGTAGTTGTCTAACACATATTTATCCAAGATATCCCTGAATTCGCGAGAAATACCATCCCCGCGCAGGGTGGTGTGATGTTCCCCGTCCATATATACCGGGGCTTTAGGTTCTTCAAAGGTGCCCGGTAACGATATGCCAATATTAGCATTACGTGATTCGCCCGGGCCGTTTACGACACATCCCATAACGGCAACATTCATCTCCTCAACGCCCGGATACAGATCGCGCCAAATGGGCATCATCTCGCGAAGATAGTGCTGTATTTCTTCGGCCAGCTCCTGAAAATAGGTGCTGTTTGTCCTGCCGCATCCCGGACAAGCGGTTACCTGTGGAACAAAGCTCCGAATGCCGAGTGATTGCAACACTTGTTGGCAAATACGTACCTCTTCAGCCCGGTCGCCCCCGGGTTTAGGCGTCAGGGAAACGCGGATGGTATCACCGATACCCTGTTGCAGCAGTACCGACAAAGCTGCGGAGCTGGCCACCATCCCCTTCATGCCCATGCCTGCTTCGGTGAGTCCCACATGCAGCGGATAGTCCATCAGCTCGGCAATGCGTTCATAGACATGCACAACATCCTGTACATGCGACATCTTGCAGCTAATGATAATTTTGTTGGAGGCCAATCCCACACTTTCAGCCAGCCTGGCCGATCGCTGAGCACTCTCCACCATGGTATCCAGCATAACTTGTTTGGAAGTTTTTGGCTGTTCAAGCTTGCTGTTCGTATCCATTTTTTGGGCCAGTAACTGCTGATCTAAAGATCCCCAGTTAACCCCAATGCGAACGGGCTTATCGTATTTGATAGCCTGTTCAACAATGGTGCAGAAATTTTCATCGCGGGTTTTAGTTCCGGTATTGCCCGGATTAATTCTAAACTTAGCCAGCGCCTTGGCGGCCTCAGGATATTCCACCAGGAGTTTATGTCCGTTATAGTGAAAGTCTCCGACGAGAGGCACGGTACAATCATCTTCAAGCAAACGCTCTTTAATATGCGGTACGGCCCGGGCCGCCTGCTTATTATTAACCGTCATTCTTACAATCTCTGATCCTGCCTGGTGCAGATGCTTGACCTGGGCTACCGTGGCTGCTACATCAGCGGTATCAGTATTGGTCATTGACTGTACTACTACGGGCGCGCCACCGCCTACGGCAACGTCGCCAACCATTACCTTTATCGATTTCCGACGATCTATCTGGGACATCTTGTACTAATATTTTACTCTTATCTGAAAATTATTATTGTACTCAATTAATTCTTATTGCTCAGCTCAAACAGTTTCTTTTTCTCCTCCTTGGTGAGCCCGTCGTAGCCCTCTTTTGATATTTTTTCCAGAATCTCATCCAGTTCTGACTGGTTTGACTCTTCCATAATCTCTACATCCGAAACCGAATACATATCCTCATTCTTGGGCTTTGTTTTTTGTTTTTGATAGCTGCCTTTAATTCGATACCAGAACTGTTCCACCGGCAACAGCCACTGGCTCAGATCATGGCCATTTTGGCGTGCCTTCATTAACAGATAGCCGATGCCGGCGCCTCCAAGGTGAACAATACGGGCGGTTCCGTCTTGTGAATTAAGCAGCAATACGTTCAGTGCTATCAGGCCGGCTACAATATATCGAGCCTGGACGGGAGGCAACAGAAAGAGCATGATAGGCATGGTAGGAAAAAGCATAGCAAAGGCTACCATAACGCCAAAAACGGCTCCGGATGCTCCAATTACGTAATTAATGCCTAAAAATTGAGCAAATACAATATCCAGTAATGCTCCGCCAATTCCGGCTACCATATATATTACGGTGAAGCTACGGGGACCCAGCTGCTGTTCAACTGTGCGGCCCATCCACCACAACCATAACATATTAAAAAGTAGATGAAGAAGCCCCCCATGCAAAAACATATAGGTGACCATCCGCCAGGGCTGAAAAAGGGCCGTCTGCCATTCCGGATAAAAAGCAAAGGCCTGTATGAGCATATTGCTATAGGCCGTACTGAAAAGGCCCAGCAAAACCTGGAATATAAATACGGCTACATTTAAGGTAATAATGGTGCGGATGGCCACAGGCATCCGCCAATATCCTCGCTTAAATGAGCTGCTAAACGAATCGTTATACATAGGTTAACACCGAATTAATAAATAACCCTCAGGCAGAACCTCGGGGAATTCTTTGCTTAACTGTGGAATTCTAAAATTACAAATATTTTAGTCCTATTGATATCCCTTTTCCCCTTTTAATCCCCAGTATTTTATCAAAATAAAGCCAACCAGCATCCCGCCGAGATGTGCAAAGTGAGCCACTCCCGAGTTCGTTCGCATAAAACCACTGAAAAGTTCAATTGCACCAAAGATAGCAACAAAATATTTTGCCTTCAGCGGAATGGGCGGAAATAACAGCATGATACGCCTGTTGGGAAACATCATACCAAAGGCCAGCAGGATACCATATACTGCGCCCGAGGCTCCCAGCGTAGGCGCCCCGCCCCCGCCAACCAACATATGCAAAAGTGCCGCTCCAATACCGGTTAGAAAGTAGTAGACCGTAAATCGCTGCGTACCCCAGTAGTTTTCTATGGTTTGCCCAAACATCCACAGCGCAAAGAGGTTAAAGAAGATATGGCCCAGTCCGGCATGCAAAAACATATAGGTAACCAGTTGCCACACTTCAAAATGGCCGGATCCAATGGGAAACAGCATCCCATACCGAAGCACAAAATCACCTATTACGGGGGTGTTTATTGCAACAAAGCACAATACGTTAATAATTAGCAGGTGCTTGACGGCCGGTGGGAATACAGATACCTGGGTGTTAGGTTGGTAATTTTGGTAGTTCAAAAATAATAAAGTTAGTTGCTATTTTCTTTCATCGGAATATACGGTTCCTTGCTGCCAATTCTAATCATTCAAAAGAATGGTTAGCAGGATTTAACTTTATACGCACAAATCCTTTTTTTGTTGCTCAAAGGAAACGAATTGCACTGCCTTTAGCCCGTTCCGTCGCATGATCGACAACGCACTGCGGGGAATCCAGGATCAGATCAGTGCCTTATTATGAAATGCCTTGCCGGAGATTGATAAGAACACCCTTCCTCACCCTTGACAATAGACGAGGCCAATCAGAGCAAAAAAAATTTTTGCTGTACATAGGTGCGAATCCTCATCATTAGCAAGATCCTGATCCCGATTCGGCTGTAACCTGTACCCTGCATATTGCATCCTGTAACCTGCCTCCCTACCGGTTATTAATCATATAATCGTAGGTCAAGGCTACCAATGCTTTTACACCCAGCTTCATGCCCTCCTCTTCAATATAAAAATCAGGCGTATGGTGCGGAGCGGCCTCCTCAGGATTCATTCCTTTTGGCATACCGCCGGTAAAGAAATAGAATCCCGGCACTTCTTTAGCAAAAAAGGAGAAATCTTCAGCACCGGTGCTGGCGTCAGTTAGCACTACATTTTCGCTCCCGGCTACCCGCTGCAGACTGGGCAGCATGGCTTCGGTGAGCGCCGGATCGTTGTAGGTAACGGGGTATCCAACCTGGATATCCACTTCTACCTCAGCTCCCATACTTTCCCCTATCGTCTCAGCCACATGCAGTATCTCTTCGTGAATTTTTTTCTGCATGCCGGTGTCCAGGGTGCGGATGGTGCCGATCATCTCGGCCTCCTCCGGAATAATATTGCTGCGTACGCCCGCCTTTATTTTTCCTACTGAAATGACGGCCGCTGCCTTGGTAAGCTCCGTTTTTCGGCTGACAATCGTCTGAAGGCCGTCAATGATTTTCGCCGCGGTTGTGATAGGATCCACCCCAGCCCACGGCCGCGAGCCGTGCGTCTGCTTGCCTTTCACCTTAATTACGAAACGATCGGAAGCAGCCATAGTTCCCTTCGGCCGATACCGAATCGTACCCACTTCGGTTTTTGAGTTGATATGCTGGCCAAAAATGACATCCACATCGGGATTTTTCAGTACGCCTTCCTTCACCATCAGCTCCGCGCCGCCCTCTTCCCCCGGTGGCGCTCCTTCCTCGGCCGGCTGGAAGATAAATTTAACTGTTCCCGGCAGATCCTCTTTCATACCGGAGAGTATTTTAGCAGCGCCCATCAGCATGGCAATATGAGTGTCATGTCCGCAGGCGTGCATCACTCCTACCTCATTGCCCAGATAGGTTGTGGTTTTGGTAGATTTGAAGGGCACGTCCGTTCGCTCCCGGACGGGAAGTGCGTCGATATCTGCCCGCAACCCTACAACTGGTCCCTTCCCACCTCCTTCCAGAATTCCAACCACGCCGGTATGTGCCACGCCCGTTTCCACTTCCATTCCCAGTGATTTTAAGTATTCGGCAATATAGGCGGCCGTCTCCGTTTCCCTGTTTGACAGTTCAGGATTCTCATGAAAATGCCGCCGCCAGTCTACCACCTGATCGAAAACCGCTTCAGCCTGCTGATTGATTTGTTTATAGGCGGCTTTGCCTGAATCTTCCTGCGCATAGACTATCCCGGAAGAAACTAATAATATGATAATAGTTGCACTTCTGATTAAATACCTCATCACCTTCCTCGTTTTTGGATTAAAGCAGATATCTGTTTCCTAAAGAATAAGGATACTAAAAAAAGCATTAATTCACACATTTGTAAGTTGGATGTATAATCCTTTTCAATACTATTCAAGGGATGCTACTTCAGCGATCAGGATTTTATTAAAAGAAATTAACTTGAGTAGCTCAGAATAAACCACTTCCTTAAACCATAAGAAAGAACTATTGGCTTAGTTTAAGAAATAAAGTATCCAGACGAGACACCTATAATGAACAAGAGAATGGCGAACATATTCGCTTGGGTTTTGATTTTTTCCTTCGCTTGGGGATACGATACAGCATTAAGTCAGATTTCGGGCAATCGAACAACTTATACAGTACAACAAGGTGATACGTTTCAAGAAATAGCGGAAAACCTGGGAAGCCCTTCCTTCTGGAAAGCGTTATATCGTGCAAACAAAGCACTTATTAATGATTCTGGAATGCTTGAACCTGGACAAGTGCTCAGGCTCCCACCGGCGGTAACAGAATCTCCTAAGTTTGCCTATCCATCGCTGCGCAAGACTGTTTCTGAGGCGGATAGCACCGTTGATCCGGAGTTAAAGGAATTCAGGGAAGCCTTCAACAGGGTTTTAAGCAACGGGGATAACAACCCAAAAGATCAGCGCTCACAAGATCCCACCCTGCAGCTCGGGGGTTTTGTGCTTGACGAAACGATCAGTAAAATGGGCAGAAACTTTTATACCCTCTTTTATCAGCATTGGAAAGCTCCTGAAGGGGCATCCAATTACACATTGACTATCACGGAACAGCCTGCTATAGGCCGCGGGACCCAAGTCACTGTAATGCTTGATTACGACAAAATATTTACCGCAAGGCTGCAGCCCCGCTATGAATATATCGATGCCTTAAGCCAACAAGCCGTAGCCCGGTCACAAAAAATCATTAAACAGCAAGCTTCAGTAGAACAACAACTAATGGGGTACTAATCAATATGAAAACTCTTATATCATCTACGCTGCCTTTATTACTAATGTTGCTTTTTATGAGCCCTAAAGAGGCTTTAGCCCAGGATTTTGTTTATCAGCCCAAGAATCCGGCCTTCGGCGGGAGTCCCATTAACTATCAGTGGTTGCTTAGTTCGGCCAATGCTCAAAATCAATATGAAGGCGGCGGAGGTTTTGGATTCAATCGCGATCCAATGGCCGACTTTCAACAATCTTTGCAGCGACAAATACTCTCTCAGTTAACACGGGACGTCATTCGTGACCGCTTTGGCGACATTGATCTGAGTAAAGCCAATACCTTTGAATTTGGCGAATTCTCAATTGACATCGTTCCCGGGCCCAACGGCATTGACATCAATATTCTAAATATTTCAACGGGTGAACAGACCACCGTTACTGTTCCCAACATTTAGCAGCTATGAAATATCTTAACTCAATAGCGCTACTACTTCTGGTCCTCTTAGCCGGAGCTTGTGCCGGCAGTCTCAAGCCATACAAGGTTGAGCCGGTACAGCTTGGCGTGAAGAGCAATGCCCATAAATTGCTCAAGGATTTACCCGAACCCAAGCAGAAAGTTGTGGCAGCCGTCTATCGATTTCGTGATCAGACCGGCCAGTACAAAGCATCGGAGCAGTCTATATCATACTCAACTGCAGTTACTCAGGGGGCAACGTCTATTTTAATCAAAGCGATGGAAAGCTCGGGCTGGTTTACTCCCATAGAGCGTGCCGGCATCTCTAATCTATTGAATGAGCGGCGAATCATTCAAAATACGAGGAAACAAAACAACGACAATACCCGGCTCTCCCCTCTTCTTTTTGCAGGCGTAGTACTTGAAGGTGGAATCATTGGCTACGACAGTAACGTAATGACCGGCGGGGCCGGCGTACGCTATTTGGGAATTAGCGCATCAGGACAGTACCGCAAAGATCAGGTAACTATTTATCTGCGGGCTGTTTCTACCCAGACCGGACGAATATTAAAAACGGTTCATACCACAAAATCTATTCTTTCCACTAAACTTGACGGCGGGGTGTTTCGATATGTGGCTACTAATGAACTGCTTGAATCAGAAATTGGTGTAACCTTTAACGAACCGCCGGTAATGGCCGTAACCGAAGCGATTGATGCAGCCGTAAGGCGCCTTATTGTAGAGGGGGTAGATGATGACTTATGGCAACCGGCCAACAAACAAGCATTTGCTTCCTACAAAAATGACTTTGAAAAGCTGTTGGTGAAGCGAAATGATAAGCAAACGCGCGATTATTATGGCTTGGCTCACCGACCGCAGCTGCGTTCGGGGTTCTCTATGAGTGCCAACTACTCATTTGGAAGCTATATCGGAAGCTATGGCAATGAAACCCAGAATTCAGGCCTGATGTTTCAGCTCGAACAGCCTCTTGTAAGTACTCCGCTGGCCGTAAAACTGAATTACCAACGCAGTTCAATTGGTTCTCAAAATGTATTTTCCGAGCCGGTCAACAATATCGACTTGATGCTGAGCGGTTATCTTACGCCCGACTTTAAATTATCCCCATACGTTGGGGTGGGCGGCGGCGTTTTGGCCTTCGATCAAAAACCAAGTTTTGCTGATAATCAGTTCTTTCCCACGCTGTCGGCTGAAGCCGGCCTGGACTATCGTTTTTCTAATACGCTGGGCATAAAAGTGGGGGTCAACTATCGATACCTAATCAGTGATGGCGTTGACGGAGTAACGCTCGGTACTATCCATGACCAGCAATGGAATATCATCACTGGAATATCAATTTATCCGTAAAAAAGAACAGCTTTACGAAACTATTGAAGTTACGCAAAACTCATAAACTGAAATTTTGAACAAAAGAATATGGAGTAAAATAGGAAAGGCCCCCTTGCGCGCAGTAACGCGCTTTGGAGGCCTTAAGCAACGCCGGGAAAGCTGCAGCCGATAAAATGGTTGCAAATCAAGAATCCTCGACGCTGTCCTTGTATCCGCTAATATATAAAAAATATGTGCCGGATACATTTTTGCTCCTGGGCTGTCTCATCAAGAGGTAGCAACACATATGGGCCGGTAAAATGCCGCTCATTTAAATCACTGCAATAGAATAACTAAAAGAGGAGTAATACTATGAAAAAGTTAATAACACTGACGTTTGCTTTAGTGCTCACGGCAGGGGTGGCTTTAGGGCAAAATACATCAAGCACCTCACAGATGGGCAATGATAACGAAGTAACCATAGATCAAACCTATAGCCCGGGCGTATCAACCGACGTTAATACTGCAACCGTAACGCAAGACGGAGATCAGAATACGGTTGTAAATTTAGCCCAGGTAGGCGCAGGTAATGACTATCAGGTGACTCAGTTAGGAACCAAAAACCGCATCGAATCCCATCCTCAACAAGGAACGAATGGGAATCCCAGCTATGATGGTTATATCAGCATAATGCAGGATGGTGCTATGAATAAGATCTGGGATGCCGATCAGGCAGGTTCAAACAACTGGCTCGAAGTTAAGCAGGTTGGTCAAAACAACACTGCAAATATCGAAGCTCAGGTTTCTTCAAACGGAGGGGCCGGAAACAGTATTGCTATCCGTCAGGATGGTATCAGCAACGCTGTTGGGGCGAACAGCAGCAATGGGCCAGGCGCTTACCAAGAGGGTGAAAATAACAGCATGAACATCACGCAAAGCGGTGGTGCCTCAGCCGGAACGGTAGATGCCAATCTCGTGAATAACAACCCCAACCAAACCTTCTTTCGAGGTTCTATTGAGGGCGGACAGGGCCTTATCCAATATGGAGAAGACAATGCCCTGACTATTAATCAAGATGGTGCCAGTACGGTTAGCTATGTCGTGCAAGAGGGATATCTGAATACTGCGACGATATCTCAGACCGGCATAGGCCACACTGCCTCTGCCATGCAAGTGGGTACAGGTAATACCGCTACAATCACACAATACTAAATACATTAGGAAAGTATCCCTTGATCGGGATGCTTTCTTTTCTGCGTTCTTTTTAAATAATGAATATGGAGTAAAATAGGAAAGGCAACGCCGAGGAACCTTATCCCGAGCGATCGGGACAAAGCAGAGACCCTTCAACGCTGCCCTTGTAACGGTCTATACTGTATATTTATCGTTTTGTTCCACATTTACTCCTAAATAAGTCCCAAAAATTGGGCATACATAATACACGCGGGCAAAATGTCAGCTGTATATTGTCAATAAATAAACGTACATAGGAGTACTAATAAATATGAAGAAGCTAATTACAATTATATTTGCAT
Source organism: Fodinibius sp. (assembly GCA_035300985.1). Classification (GTDB taxonomy): domain Bacteria; phylum Bacteroidota; class Rhodothermia; order Balneolales; family Balneolaceae; genus Fodinibius. The sequence goes on along the minus strand of DATGUX010000363.1, from coordinate 2,563 downwards.
TTATATTCTCCACGAGCATAGCTTTTGCGCAGAATGATGCAACAATTACACAAACCGGCTCTAACGCCGATGCTACTATTAATCAAACCGGCAGTAATGAGGCTACTATTAATCAGGCTACCAGTGGTATAACTCAATTTGTTTCAACCATAAATCAAATTGGCGAAAATAATAAAGCCACAACTAATCTTACTGCAAGCGGAAGTATGACCCATAAGGGAGTTTCTACTGCTCAAACCCAAGAGGGTGATAATAATAATGCTACTATTGAAGCAAATGGTAGTCCGGGTATGAATGTTACTCAATATCAAAAAGGTGACGCTAATGAAGCAATAGCAGTAGCCAAGCATAATGCTGATGTTAAACAAGAGCAGATTGGTAATAATAACTACGCAGAAGCTGATTTGGTTGGAAAAGGAGTGCATACCACTCAAATCCAGGAAGGCAATGAGAATAGTGCTACTATGTATTCGGGCAAATCGTCAGTTGGAGTTACTTATCAAGAACAAATAGGTGATAACAATAGCTCTGATATTCTTAGTTTTGCAAGCCGCGGCAGCGCACGCTCTTATGTAGATACTTATCAGGAGGGGGATTTTAATACTGCTACTGTCGAGGTCAACGCTGTAGGAAACAATGCTGATATTGACCAAATAGGAAATATGAATGAGGCATTAATCACTTTTGGAAGTGAGTTTAATACTGCTACCGTACATCAGAACGGCAACAGTAATACCGCTACAATCACACAATACTAAATACATCAGGAAAGTATCCCTTGATTGGGATGCTTTCTTTTCTCAGACTTTAGTACAGTTAATATGATAACCTTAAATTTATGGTGGTAATTATGAAAAAACCAACAAGATACTTGCTCCTGCTGCTTTTTTTAGGGTTGATGACGCATAACCTTCAGGCTCAGGTAGCAATCAAGCAGGTAGATTTCGACGAAAATACCGATGGAAACAGTATTTCAGAAGAAGAAATGATCCGCCGTTTATCCGGGATCATTCCTATTGGTAATCTGCAGTTATTGGGTGCTGAAGCCAACCACGTAGCCAATATTCATTTGGAGGGCAATCGCAATTACGCCAGCATCAACCAGCAGGGCTCTTCTAATATTGGCATCATCAATATAATAGGGAGTGGCAACCAGGCAGACCTTGCGCAAGACGGTACTAACCTTCTTTCCCTGATGGATATCGAAGGAAATGGCAATATGCTGGATTCCCAGCAAGAAGGCAATAATGTAGGAAGCCTGGTGCGAGTGGAGGGTTCGGGACTAAAGATTAACTTATTACAAAACGAAAGTGGTTTTCAATATTCACAAGCCGGTTATACTAATCCTCTGACCATAACCACCAGCCAAAGGTATGTGCCCATTATTATAAAGAATAACTAAATAGCGATATCATCTTCGCCGACGGTCATAAAGCAAATAAACAAGAACAAAGTTATGGAAATGAAAGCCCCTATCCCCGCTTTATTTGTATTCCTGTTTTTACTTATCGCAGGATGTTCCAAAGAAACGGTGGATCCAAACTTTACAGGCAGCATCAAAGGATCGGTGCAAAATAGCCATACCGGCCTACCAATAGCCGGTGCAAGCGTAACTACCAGTCCCGGAACGGATGCAGTATTAACTGATCAAGAAGGTAATTTTACTTTTGAGGATATCCCAACCGGTAATTATACCGTAAAAGTAAAAAAAGACAGTTTCGCGACGGAAACCGTTCGGCTTGCTGTTGAGGAAAATCGGGTGACGACTGCTTCAATCCTGTTAAAAAAAAATGATGTCGAGTCACCAATGAATAGCAGCATTCAGGCCGAAGTAACCTTTTTTAATAATTTTAACTATGGCCCGCGCGACAGCATCTATGTGCATGTTGAATATCGTTTTGAAAATATAAGCACTGAAGGCGTAGGCAACTATGAAGTCTATTTTAAAATTGACACAGCCGACTCCTCTTTTTATCATGAAGTTAAAGGCGATTCGCTTGCCGCGGGTGAGCAAACCCCGGGAAAATTCAAAAAGTATATTTACCAGTTTAAAGCTCAAAAAGTAGCAGTAACGGGAGTTTACACCCAGGACAGGGACTCATAAATGACTTAACCTATAAAACGATGCGCTTTTTATACCTCTTTTTTGCCGCTATTACTTTATTATTAGTAGATAGTACGATGAGTTCTGCTCAAAACACCGTCACGGTTAATCAAAAGGGAGATGGAAATAAGGTAAGCATCAGCCAGTCATCACTCCCCTCCGACGCGGCCGAAAAGCCTAAATGTGAGCCTTCCGTTCTCCCTCAAAACCAGTTTCATAATGCTATTACCGTCGCCGCCATCGGCAACCAATCCGATACGCTCTTACATAAAACAGGAAGCCCTTCCAATATAGTATCCGTTATCCTGAATAATTTGTATCAACTTGAGGCCCGGCAACAGGGAAAAGAAAATGCTCTTTCCATTCTCATACCGGATTCTTCGGAAGTAATTCATAGATTTGATATCGAACAAAAAGAAGATAAAAACATCATTTCCGCTCGCTTTTCAGAAGATGTAT
>DATGUX010000362.1:0-4142 GCA_035300985.1 Fodinibius sp. | reverse complement strand
TCATTTGGTGGTGGCTCCAATAAAACGGAGCAGTGGCAATGTTATGAGTTAAATTCACTTAAAGCATTTTTAGAGAACCCACTGCAGGAAACTGGAGTGGGTTTTTTTATTTTTAAATAGTTTGAAAACAGGAATGCAGTTTAAAAAATTTAAAACATTAGCGAAGCAATACAGCGCTATTCCTGTTTCCCGTTGCTTGATGGCAGATGTATCAACGCCCGTATCATTATTTCTTAAACTTCGTGAAAATGGGCGATATCCTTTTTTGCTGGAATCAGTTGAAGGGGGAGAGCAATTGGCCCGTTATTCTTTCCTGGGACGCAATCCCTATCAAATTCTTCGGTATAGTAAAAATATTGTCACTCTTGAAAGGGAGGGAAATGTCCAAAGACATAGTCAACCGTATTTTGAACTACTAAAAGAATTGACCACAGCTCACAGCGAGGCTGAGCTTTTTCATTTGCCGCGCTTTACCGGTGGTGCCGTCGGCTTTTCTTCCTACGATACGGTTCGGGAAATAGAACAGCTGCCGGACCAGCCGCCATCCGATCTGGATCTTCCTGAGGCTATTTGGGCCTTTTATGACGAGGTTTTTGCCTTTGATCATGTAAAACAGCAGGTGATCATTATAAAAACGGTCTTTTCAGATGAAGAAGAGTCGGCTGATGATCTTTACAAGCAAGCGCAACAGCGCCTTGACGAGCTGGAAGACCTGGTTCATCAGCCAATTCCGGAAGCTAAAACCTTTTCCATTGCTCCCGAAAATTTGACGAGTAATATAAGTCAGTCTTCATTTGAAGAGATGGTGCGAAAAGCGAAAAGTCACATTTATGAAGGCGATATTTTTCAGGTAGTGCTCTCCCAGCGCTTTCAGACCAACTTTCAAGGAGATCGGTTTATGCTTTATCGGGCCCTTCGGATGGTAAACCCGTCGCCCTATCTGTTTTTCCTGGACTTTGAGGACTTTTCCCTGATCGGCTCCTCTCCGGAGGTTTTGGTGCGCGTGCAGGAGGAGGTAGCACAGCTGTTGCCTATTGCGGGAACGCGTCCCCGCGGTGATACCGATAAAGAAGATCAGGCGCTGGAAGCAGAGCTTAGGAATGATCCCAAAGAGATTGCCGAACATGTGATGCTCGTAGACTTGGGACGTAACGATCTTTCGCGAGTGTGCCGGCCGGGCACGGTGCAGCCCGTTCGAGAGCAGGCCATTGAACGCTATTCGCACGTGATGCATATAGTCTCGGATATAACCGGAGAGCTGGCCCCGCAACAGACCTCTGTGGATGCGCTGATGCAATGCTTTCCGGCGGGAACCGTCAGCGGTGCACCTAAGATAAGAGCTATGAAAATTATTGATGAACTGGAACCGACCAAGCGCGGACCCTATGCCGGAGCCGTTGGCTACTTTGATTTTTCCGGAAATATGGATACCTGCATTGCAATTCGGACGATGGTTGCCACCGACTCGGATATATACATTCAGGCCGGCGCGGGTATCGTAGCCGACAGCGATCCTCAGAAGGAGTTTGAGGAAACTCAAAATAAGGCTGAGGCATTAATTGAAGCCCTGACGGTGGCCTTATCAATCAGGAAGCAGTAATGAAATGAAAATCTCAATATATAATTTGGATTAGGAATATTTATGAGAACGATCTTATCAGGCATACAATCATCAGGGAAATTACATCTGGGCAACTATTTTGGAGCGCTTCGGCAGCACATCCAAATGCAGGAGGAGGGAGATGCCTTCTATTTTATTGCTAACTACCACTCGATGACATCGATCAATGATGGACAAAAGATCCGCCAGAATACCATTGACATTGCGCTTGACTACCTTGCCCTGGGGCTGGATCCCGAAAAGTGCACCTTTTTTGTGCAGAGTGATGTGCCGCAGGTAGCCGAGCTGGCCTGGATCCTGGGCACCTTTACGCCCGTCAGTCTGATGGAAAAGGCGGTGGCCTATAAAGATAAGGTCAGCGAAGGTGCCAGTGCCAATATCGGGCTTTTTACCTATCCCATTCTGCAGGCAGCAGATATTTTAATCTATAATGCTGATCTGGTGCCCGTCGGGAAAGATCAAAAGCAGAATATTGAGATATGCCGAGACCTTGCCCGCAAATTCAACCATAACTACGGCGGTGAATATTTAAAGCTTCCCGAAGAACATATCGTAGAGTCTGTGGCGGTTGTGCCGGGCCTTGACGGGCGCAAGATGAGCAAATCCTACGGCAATACCATCGGCATATTTGATGAGGGAAAAGTGCTTAAGAAAAAAGTGATGGCTATTGAAACGGATTCAACTCCGCTGGATGAGCCCAAAGATCCTGAAAAGTGCAATGTGTTTGCTTTGATCAAATTATTCGCAGATGAGCCTCGACAAAAGGAGATTGCATCGAAATATCGTGCCGGAGGCTATGGTTACGGCCATGCCAAAAAAGAACTATTGGAGATGATCGAAGACTATTTTGCGGAAGCCCGCTCCAGACGCAAAGAGTTAGCGCAGGATTTAGATTTCGTGCGCGATATTTTAGTAACAGGCGGCCGCCAGGCACGCGAACGGGCGGAGTCGGTTATGGAGCCCATTCGCGAAATAACCGGGCTGTTTCATTCGTATTCTTATACCACAAATAAATGAGTGGAAGATGATTCTTGTCATTGATAACTACGATTCTTTTACATACAACCTGGTGGATATTATTGCTCGCTGCACTGATAATTATCAGGTGATACGGAACGACGATCTCTCACTGGATGAAATCAGGCAGCTTAATGCCGATCAAATTCTTGCCTCCCCGGGGCCGGGTCGACCCGAAGACGCCGGTATAACGGAGGCAGTAATCCGGGAATTGGGTCCCACTACACCTGTTCTGGGCGTTTGCCTGGGACATCAGGCTATTGGCCATGTTTTTGGCGGCCGTATCACACATGCCGCCAAGCTTATGCACGGAAAAACGTCATCCATAACACATGATGGGGAAACGCTGTTCCGGGATATTCCGGACAACTTTACAGCCACGCGCTACCATTCTCTCATCTTAGATCCCGACCAAATTCCGGATGATCTTGAAGTATCGGCCCGCAGTGACGACGGCGTCATTATGGGAATCCGTCACCGGAAATATCCCATCGAAGGCATTCAGTTCCACCCTGAGAGTATTTTGACAATCGAGGGCCCCCGGCTGATTCAAAACTGGATAGATTATGCTAATGCAGAACCAAAACCCACTTAAACAACCATCCTGATGATAGATTTTAAACTAATATTGGAAAAATTGGCCCAGCGCCAGGATTTAACACAAATTGAAGCACGACAGGCGCTCGGGGGAATTATTGAAGGGGAGGTTGGGGTAGAACGGACGACCGCTTTTTTGTTAGGTATGCGCTCAAAAGGCGAAACGATTGAGGAATTAACCAGCTTTGTGCAGGTGATGCGCGAGGCGGCTATTCACCCTGAGGTGTCGGCGGAGGGTGCCATCGATATATGCGGTACCGGCGGGGATAATTCCGGCACCTTCAATATATCAACGGCTGCGATGTTTGTGGTTGCAGGCGCCGGTGTGCCGGTGCTAAAGCACGGCAACCGGGGTGTATCAAGCAAAAGTGGAAGCGCCGATGTGCTTGAGGCACTTGATATTGTGGCGACCCTGCATAAAAAACAGATCGAGTATGTTTTTGAACAGGTGAAGGTATGCTTTATGTTAGCCCCTAACTTTCATCCGGCCATGAAGCGTGTGATGCCGGCCCGGCAGGTGTTGGGTATTCGGTCGTTTTTTAATACCATGGGCCCGCTGTTAAATCCGGCAGGCGTCCGCCGCCAGGTAGTCGGAGCCTTTGATAAGCGTACAGCGCGGCAAATTGCTGAAATTCTTTCGAATTTGGATTCCGAGCGTGTTTACAGCGTTCACGCACGAGACGGACTGGATGAATTCAGTCTGAGTGCCCCCACATTTGTGCACGAAATTGAAGATAATGAGTTCACAGCTGAGCATGAGTTCGATGCTTCCACTTTGGGCTTTGAGCCGGTCAGCCTGCAGGATCTGCAGGGCGGTGATCGTTTTTATAATGCCAATATCATCCGATCCGTGCTCGAGGGAAAAGGAGAACCTGCCCATCGTGCTATTGTGCTTTTGAATGCTACA
>DATGUX010000361.1:0-6482 GCA_035300985.1 Fodinibius sp. | reverse complement strand
CGACGCCACCAGAAAATCCTGGAAGAATCTCCTTCTCCCCTGATGACGCCGGGACTGCGCGAAAGGATGGGCAAGGCTGCTATTGATGCGGCGAAATCCGTCAACTATGAAGGTGCGGGAACGGTAGAGTTTTTGGTGGATGATGAAGAAAACTTCTACTTCATGGAAATGAATACCCGTATCCAGGTAGAGCATCCGGTAACCGAAGAAATTACCAATTACGACCTCGTGGCTGAGCAGATCAAGGTAGCAGCGGGCCAGAAGCTTGAGGATAAGGAACTTAAGATGCGCGGTCACGCTATCGAGTGTCGCATCAATGCGGAGGATCCCGAGCACAATTTCCGTCCTTCTGCAGGCACTATCGACGTTTTCCATCTGCCGGGAGGACACAGCGTACGCGTTGACACCCACGCATATGCAGGCTACAAAATACCCCCGCATTATGATTCCATGATCGGGAAACTCATAGTCAGCGCGCCTACCCGCGAAGATGCTATAAATCGCATGCGCCGGTCGCTTATGGAATATGTAGTTGAAGGTGTAAAAACCACCATCCCCTATCATATCCAGCTTATGGATGATGAAAACTTCCAAAAGGGAGATTTTAATACTCACTATCTCGAAGAGTTTAACTATAAACCCGACAGTAATTAGAAACTAAGCTATTATGAGCTATCCAGAGGATCTTATATATACCAAAGAACATGAATGGGTGCGTGTTAATGATGATGACACAATCACCATTGGAATAACCGATTTTGCGCAGAGCGAGCTGGGAGATATCGTCTTTATAGAGCTGGAACCGGAAGGCTCCGCTTTCGAAAAGGATGAGGTTTTTGGCACGGTTGAGGCGGTAAAAACCGTTTCCGAACTGTTTGCACCCGTTGATGGCGAAATCATAGAAGTTAATGAGACACTGGAGGATGAACCGGAGCTGGTCAATGATGACCCCTACAACAAAGGCTGGTTGTTGAAAATCTCCGTCAGTGACTCTTCACAGCTTGATGAGCTCATGAGCGCTGACGAATACAAAGAAATCGTAAGTTAAGAAATAGAGGGCGTCCAACCGGATGCCCCTTGATATTTTATTTAACTCTCATGCAACACCGACCTTCGGACTGGATTTTGATTCTCGATTATGGATCGCAGTACAGCCAGCTTATCGCCCGGCGCATCCGTGAGCTTAAAATCTACTGCGAGATCCATCCCTGTAATACGGATCTTTCCAAATTCAGTACCTATCCTCCCAAGGGCATTATCCTATCCGGCGGGCCGCGCAGCGTTAATGAGGCGGAGGCACCGGCGTTAAATACCGATCTTTTTGGATTTGAGGTTCCGGTGCTGGGCATTTGCTATGGACTGCAGATTCTTGCACACCAAAAAAATCCCGGAAGCGTAGAGAAAGCAGATCGTCGAGAATTTGGCCGTTCTGAGCTTATTATTGATGATGAGAATGACCTTTTCCAGAAGATTCCGCAAGAATCAATAGTCTGGATGAGTCATGCCGATCATATTAAAGAGCTCCCTGCGGATTATCATATTATCGCACATACCGATAACGCCCACATCGCGGCCGTCCGCCACAAATCCAAACCGATCTACGGCGTACAGTTTCATCCCGAAGTTAATCATACGGTTTACGGCAAGCAGTTGCTCCGCAATTTTGCTACCGCAATCTGTGGTTTAGAAGGCAACTGGACCGCCCAGTCCTTTATTGAATCCACCGTCAGCGAAATACGCGCAAAGGTTGGCGATCATCGCGTAATTTGCGCACTTAGTGGCGGCGTGGATTCTACGGTGGTGGCAACACTGGTCCACCAGGCCATTGGCGACCAACTGCAGTGTATCTTTGTCGATAACGGATTGTTGCGAAAAAATGAATTCCAAAAGGTGCTGGAGCTTTATAAAAGCCGGCTAAATCTTCCGGTGAAAGGCATTGACGCATCAGAACGCTTTTTAGAGGCCCTGGCGGGCGTCACCGACCCGGAGCGCAAACGAAAGCTTATCGGAAATGTTTTTATTGACGTATTTGATGACGCTATAGCCCACGACGACAGCGTCAAATACCTGGCCCAGGGCACGCTCTATCCCGATGTGATCGAAAGCATCTCATTTAAAGGTCCTTCGGCAACCATCAAGTCGCACCATAATGTGGGCGGACTTCCTGAGGAGATGAATCTCAGCCTGATCGAACCGGTTCGTGAACTTTTTAAGGATGAAGTACGCAATGTGGGCCGCCAGCTTGATATACCGAAGAACTTCATTAATCGCCATCCTTTCCCCGGACCGGGACTTGGTATCCGGGTAATCTCCGATATTACCGCCGAGAAGCTCAATCTGTTGCGTGAAGCCGACGATATCTTTATCAGTGAATTACGGACTAATGGCCTGTACGACGAAGTATGGCAGGCACTGGCGGTCTTGCTTCCGGTGCAGAGCGTGGGCGTCATGGGTGATGAGCGTACCTATGAATATACCATCGCATTACGAGCCGTTACCAGCGTTGACGGAATGACGGCGGACTGGGCCCATCTTCCCCATCCTTTTTTAGCACAGGTTTCCAACAGAATTATAAATGAGGTTCGCGGAATCAATCGCGTCGTTTATGACGTCAGTTCCAAACCGCCCGCAACGATTGAATGGGAGTAAATGGATGGGAAATTCCCTCCGCTATAGCTAATTACGATCAATAGTCTGTAAGATTAAGACGATATATAGCCGCCGGAACTTTTAGCTGAATCTAATATTAAAAAGTACCCTAAGCTCTAAAGTACATTCTCCCATAATAGTAAACACAGCATGAATATATTTATTGACCGCTCATCATCCCGATCTCTGGTTCTGCTTATACCTTTGCTGTTTACCATCTGTCTGTCAGCTGCAGCCCAGGACGCTTCTTTTAATAAAGCATTATCGTTATACGAAGCGGATGATTTTGCCGAAGCAGCACGAACTTTTGACAGCATCCATTCCAACCGTGCCCTGCTTTTTGCCGGTAAGTCCTACTACAATCTCGGGGACTATGCGACAGCTAAAGACAGGCTGCTGACGGTGCAAAAAAGAGAGGACAGTCAGCTTTATGGGGAAGCCGGTTATACGCTTAGCCTCATCCATATTAAGAACGCTGATTTCAGTGATGCACTATCTGAGCTGTGGGCGCTAAAAAAAATGAAAGCCTATTCAGCTTTATCAACCGACAGCAAACAGCTTTATAACAGCATACTCAATTACCTGAACTTTGAGCAGCGGCTTGAGATCATGAAAAAGAGCCAACAGGATTCTTTGCTTTTTGATCTCAGCCGGACGGCCATGGGTCGGGTTGATTTTAAAGATGCACAGATATTATTTACCAGAATGAAGAAGAGCGTGGATGATATTTCTTCTGCGCAAATAGATAGTCTCAGTCAGTTGCTTGAAGATAAATCGGACTATGCTGCACTGAAAGAAAAAACCAAAGTTGAGCCTTTGCTGGGCCGCTCCTACAACATTGGTATTGGCCTGCCCGCTTTTTCCGAAAACCAACGAGAATATCAAATAGCCCGCGGTTTATATCAGGGAGCTATGCTTGCCGCCGAGCAATTTAATGCCGACCATGAGGCACAGATAAATTTTTTCTTTCAGAATACGGGCACCAAAGCCGATTCTGCACAGCAGGCTCTGGAAGCATTCAAGCGCCTTGATGTTGATGCTGTTATCGGTCCCCTTTTTTCCAGGCAAGCCCGAACGATGGCGCGTGTTGCCAATCAGTTCCAAAAGCCTATCATTGCCCCGCTGGCTAATGCTCAGGGCATCGCCGAAAAGGGAGGATATATCTATCAGATAAATCCAACGTTTAAGGTCCATGGAAAGGTGATGGCCAAGTTTGCCGATGAGCTGCTCGAGGATAACAAAACGGCGGTTCTGGCCCAGAATAATACGGTCGGAGAACTTTCCGCAGAGGCCTTTCGCAGCGAAACAAAAAAGCTGGACGGCATGGTATCCGATTACTTTGTGGAAAATATGGGCCCGGATGGCTATCAGCTTTCCACCTACGTACGCTATATTACCGAAAAGACGGATACTTCGGCGGTATCAGCAATCTATGCTCCCTTTGCCGGCAGCAACGCCCCTACCCTTATCGACCTGCTGCTCCGCCAGTTAAATACCCTCGAAAGCAATGTCCCTATCCTGGGATTACCCGAGTGGTCAAACGCCAATATTGCTGCCGAAAATCTGGCCACCAGAGACGTCTACTTTACCGAAAGTTTTTATACCAAGCCTTCTAACTATAAGATTGACCGCTTCAAGGCGGCTTATCGACAGCGGTTTGATGAAGCACCCAACCGGTTTGCAATGATTGGCTACGACACGGGCTCTTTCCTCTTCCGGGCACTGGACGAAGTTGTCAATCCGGCTCTGCTGCAGGAACAGCTGCCGGAGGCTCCGCTATACGAAGGGATCATTACGGACATTAACTTCGACGGAGGCAATATCAACCAGGAGCTGATGGTTTTTAAAATTACAACCAATGGTGTTAGACTGGTCAGTGACTAATCCGCGGAATGTTGCAGGCCACAGGCAACTTAGCTTTGCTCTTTTTGCCTGCTTCGTTTAATGCGGTATTGCTTTTCCAGCCAACGACGCCATTCAGCACTCTTCCGAAGATGTTCTTGGTATGTTTTTGAGAAATTATGCGTTCCGTCCGGGCTGGCAACCATATACAAATAATCATGCTCTTCAGGATAAAGCGCCGCCTCTATCGAACTCTTTGACGGATTGGAAATGGGCCCCGGAGGCAGCCCGGCGTGCAGATAGGTGTTATAAGGATGCTCCACTTTATAATCTTTGAAGGTAAGCCGGCGGCGTTTTCCTACGGCATAATTTACCGTAGGATCGGCTTGAAGCAACATTCCTTTCCGCAATCGGTTCCAGTACAATCCGCTGACAGTGGCTTTCTCACTGTCTTCTGCTGACTCCCATTCAATAATAGAAGCCAGCGTTATGATTTCATCAAGTGAATAATCAATCTCGACCAGTCGGTTGCGAAACTTTGAGGAAATATTATTCTTAAAAGTTTCAAAAAGGCGGGAGAGAACCTGTTGAGGTGATGCCGTCCAATAAAATTGATAGGTGGCCGGATACAGCCGCCCTATCACATCCTGAGAATCAAGTTGTGCCTCTTCGAGGAATAGGCTGTCCGAAAGTGTACGCTCAAGAGCAAGCGAATCAAATTTAAAGGATTCAGAAATTTTTTTAACCAGTCTCTGCCGCGATTGTCCGGGTAAAAGCATTAATCGTATCGGATCCTGTAGTCCTTTGCCTAATTTGGAAAACAGTTGCTCATACGTAGCATCTTTAGAAAAGGCATAGTGGCCGGGCTCAAATGTATTCCACCGGAGCGTGCGTTGACTCCAGCGCAGAACTTCATCATCATAATGCAGGTCCTTTTTCTTGAGCAGATGAATAAGCCCTTCCCTATCTAACTCTTTCTCAAGATAGAGTTCAACTGAATCCTCAGCACTGAATACCGGCTGCCGATACAATCGATTCCATCGGGGAAGGGCTATTGCAGCGGCAGCAATAATAGCTGCTAAGACGGCTATTATACATTCTCTAAACGTCAAGAAACTCATTAATAGATTACCAAAGAGATTCTTAGTGATTAGCGCCGCTGCAGTTTCGAAAGCAGCCGTAATAATTCAATATAGAGCCACACCAGGGTAATCATCAGTCCAAATGAAGCATACCATTCGAAATAGTCGGGTGCTCCCGCCTGTGCTCCTTTTTCTATCATATCAAAATCAAGCACCAGGTTGAAGGCGGCGACCCCCACTACTATAAGGCTGAAGCCGATGCCCATCAGCCCGCTGCCGTGAATAAGGCTGAGATTAATCCCAAAGAAGCTCAGGACAATGCTGGCAATATAAACCAGCGCTATACCGCCTGTAGCGGCGACAATTCCCGTCCGAAGCTTTTCAGTAACTTGTATCAGCCCCGTCCGGTAGGCTATGAGCATAGCAGCGAATACACCAATTGTCAGCAATACGGCATTAAAAACGATGCCGTTATACAAGCTGGCATATTGAAGAGAAATACCGCCAAGGAAAAGCCCCTCCAGTCCGGCGTAGATCGGTGCTGTTATGGGCGACCACTCCTTTTTGAAGATAGTAACCATGGCTACGATAAAACCTCCTATTGCACCTCCCCATATCAGAAGAGGCGACGGTTGAGACCAACTTATAGCAGCTCCCAAAAGCAGCACAAGAAACAGCATCGCTGTCTTGTTAATCGTGCCGGTGACAGTCATCATTCCCTCGCCGGGTGTGCTTTGCTGCACTTGCTGAAACGTTTTTTCGGATAAAGTAGGATTCCCTGTGCGCATATATGTAAATGGGTTGAAATTATTTGGCTAAATATACCATCTGTTAGCCATCATTAACAACCAAAAACTCCAAAAATTGTGTGCTTTACTGTTGCAACCTTTGTCAGGAAAATGCGTATCC
>DATGUX010000360.1:0-3754 GCA_035300985.1 Fodinibius sp. | reverse complement strand
TACTTCGGGCATTCAGCACTATGCAGAAACGGCCCGTGGGATGGAAAAGGTGCCGGATTATGTGACGGATTTTGTGAAACAGATTCCCGTAAGCTGGGATGAGATGGAATTTGTGGATGGCTATCCGGGCAAGCTGGTGGTCATTGCTCGACGCAAGGGAGGGCACTGGTTCGTAGCCGGGATCAACGGCGAGAAAAATCCCAAAAAGATAACACTGCACCTGTCTTTTTTACCTGATACCGCAAGCGGGACGATGATTGGTGATGGCAAGACAAAGTTTTCGTTTTCTCATCGAAATGTTACATTGTCCTCATCGGGCATGGTAGAGGTCTCAATGAAAGGTAACGGAGGCTTTGTCATGCTATTTAACGGGAGTAAAAGTCATAAATAATAACAAAATGAAAAAAGAAATGGGATCAATATTATTGGGACAACATATGATGGAATTTGTAAGCATCTGCATGCTCAGCTTATCAATGCTGGTAATTGGCGGATGTTCGGGCAGTAATAACAAATCAAAAAAGGAGCAGCAAGAAACCAAGGAGCCAACCGGTATTTCAAAAACCGAATACGGCACGATGGAAGATGGAAGCAAGGTGTACCTTTATACCCTGGCTAATGCCAACAAAATGGAGGTCGATATCATCAATTACGGGGGCATTGTAACGGCTATAAGGGCGCCGGATAAGGGCGGTACCATAGAGAATGTGACGCTCGGCTTCGATTCCCTGGCAAAATATGTGGGCGAAAATCCCAATTTCGGAGCTCTTATCGGACGGTATGGAAATCGCATTGCCAATGGCAAATTCGAGTTCAACGGAAAAACCTATACGCTTGCAACGAATGACGGTGATAACCATCTGCATGGCGGAAAGGTGGGCTTCGATGATGTATTATGGGAACCCAAAATAACGGATGAGGGCGCGCTTCAGCTTCACTATGTTAGTGAAGATATGGAGGAGGGCTATCCCGGTGAGCTGGATGTTACAGTTACCTATACACTGACGGACCAGAATGAGCTTAAAATTGACTATAAGGCTACAACCACAAAAGCCACACCCGTAAACCTGACGAACCATACCTATTTTAATCTTACCGGCAATCCCGACAGCACCATTCTGGATCATCAGCTGAAGCTGAATGCCGATCAATATACGCCCGTGGATGATGAGTTGATTCCTACCGGTGAAATTGCATCGGTCGAAGGCACGCCATTTGACTTTACCGAATTTCACAGCATCGGGTCGCGCATCGATCAAATAGACGGTAAGGGGTACGATCATAACCTTGTGTTGAATCAGCCCGCATCCGATTCGCTCTTTTTAGCTGCTACCGCCTATTCACCGGCAAGCGGACGGCAGATGAAAGTGTTTACGACCGAACCGGGTGTCCAGTTTTACACTGGAAACTTTTTGGATGGCTCGCTAAAAAGCCCCGAAGGTATTCCGTTTAAACAGTATTCGGGCTTCTGTCTGGAAACCCAGCATTTTCCTAATTCACCCAACGAATCGGATTTTCCTTCCACCATCCTGCAACCGGATGAAACGTATCGCACAACCACGATTTATCAATTTTCAACACGTTAACCAAAACTAAACCAAATATTTATGTTAAAAAGCAGCACCCGGAGCACTTTTTTTAAACGATCCCTGATTATGGGATGGGCATTACTTTGCGTCTTATCGCTAAACATTAGGGCGCAAAACACCATGACCATTGAGGCTGATCACCCCCAAAATAAAATTAGTCGCCATATTTACGGCCAGTTTTCTGAACATTTGGGTACCGGCATATATGGTGGACTTTGGGTCGGTGAAGACTCCGATATTCCCAATACTAAGGGCTTTCGGAACGACGTGGTAAAAGCGCTTCAAGAATTAGAAATCCCAAACCTGCGGTGGCCGGGCGGCTGCTTTGCCGATGAGTATCACTGGAGAGATGGCATCGGTCCCCGGGATGAACGCCCGACAACCGTTAATACCCACTGGGGGATGGTGGAAGAAAGCAATGCGGTTGGTACCCACGAATTTATGCGGCTTACCGAACTGCTGGATACCGAACCCTATATCTCGGCCAATGTAGGGAGCGGGACCCCCAGAGAAATGGCCAACTGGATTGAGTATATGACCTACGGCGGCAATAGTACGCTTGCCAACCTGCGGCGCAAAAACGGTCGCGAGAAACCGTGGAAAGTAAAATTCTGGGGTATTGGCAACGAAAGCTGGGGCTGTGGCGGCAACATGCAGCCGGATTATTATGCGGATCTTTATCGCCGCTATGCCACTTTTGCCAAAGAGTACAGCGGCAACGATCTCTACAAGATTGCCAGCGGGTTTTCAGATGATAATTATGGCTGGACCGAAACCGTGATGCGTGAAGCCAGCAATCATATGGATGCAATTTCATTACATTATTATACGATTCCCACCGGTAACTGGGGTAACAAAGGTCCCTCCAAGAATTTTGGAGAAAAGATGTATTTTGCCGGACTGAGTCAGGGCTTAAAAATTGACAAATTGATTCATGGCCACATCAACCGGATGGAAAAATACGATCCTGATAACGATGTTGCGCTGGCTGTTGATGAGTGGGGTATATGGACGAATCCACTACCCGGTACCAATCCCGGCTTCCTGCAACAGCAAAATTCCATCCGCGATGCCCTGATTGCTTCCACCACCCTCGATATTTTTAATAAACACAGTGACCGGATACGTATTGCAAATATTGCTCAAACTGTGAACGTGTTGCAGGCGATGGTGCTGACCAACGGTAATAAAATGCTGAAAACCCCAACTTATTACGTCTTTGATTTCTATAAAGTACATCACGACAAGATGCTGTTGCCTTTGCATCTGGGGACCACTAACTATACCTATAAAGGAGCAAGCATCCCGGGACTCAGTGCCACGGCGTCTAAAGACAGCAGCGGCACCATTAACTTAACGGTGACTAACCTGCACGCCCATAAAGCGCAGAAAGTGGAAGTTGACGTCCGGGGGCAAAATGTTGATGATGTAACCCAAGCCCGCATTTTGACGGCGAATGAGGTCGATGCCATCAATACCTTTGAAAACCCCGATAACGTATCTCCCCAGAGCTATACCGATTATACCCTGAAGGAAGATCAGTTAACTTTGCAGATCCCCTCAAAATCTGTTATCGTTTTACGAATTGAATAAATAAAACGATTTTACCAGTTAAATAAAGATAGTTTAGGCGTCGAGGATAACCGCGTCCGCGGCGCCATAGAAAATATGTTGTCATGCAAAATCATTATGAAAATCACGATCGAATATTCGTCGCACTTGACTGTATCATCTTTGGCTTTGATCGCAGAGGCCTAAAGCTGCTGCTCATTAAGAGAGATTTTGAGCCCGAGAAGGGTAAATGGTCGCTGATGGGCGGTTTTTTGAAACGGAATGAAAGTTTGGGCGATGCCGCTGATCGTATTCTGCACAAGCTTACGGGCCTCGAAAATGTCTATCTGGAGCAGCTGTATGGTTTTGGCGAAGTCGACCGCGATCCGGTAGAACGGACGGTCTCCATCGCATACTACGCCCTTATCAATATCCACGAGCACGATAAGGAACTGATGGAAAAATATGACGCACGCTGGTTTCCTGTTGATGAGCTTCCAGACTTAATTTTCGATCATCCCCAGATGGTAGAGGCTGCCCAATCCCGCCTGCGTTATCGCGCTTCTCACGAACCGGTAGGTTTCGAGCTGTTGTCCGAAAAATTTACCCTGCCC
>DATGUX010000359.1:0-7802 GCA_035300985.1 Fodinibius sp. | reverse complement strand
GCCGGCTGATTCCACAAAGTTTGATTCTCTCTATACACTTGCTGATTCCCTTAAACGAGCAGAACGGCAGCTTAAAGATAAGATATTCGGTTACAACTTATTTAACAAGACCCAGATATCCTTTGAACCCGCACTTAATATTCCCACCCCCAAAGATTATCAGCTGGGTCCGGGTGATGAAATTATTATCGATATCTGGGGCGCGGCGCAGATGAACTACCAGCTTACTGTTTCGCCGGATGGTATGATCAATATCCAGAATATTGGTCCGGTTAGTGTGAATGGATTGAGCGTTGAGGAAGCCACTAAGCGGCTGCGCTCGCGTCTCGGCGATATCTATTCGGGCCTTAACCCCACTAATGAGCGCAATAAAGATACCTATATGCAGGTGTCGCTCGGTCAGGTACGCAGCATTAAGGTAAATGTAATCGGCGAAATAAACGTCCCCGGCACCTACACCCTTTCCTCCCTGTCCACGGTGTTCAACGCTCTTTATGCGGCCGGCGGACCGACAACTACCGGTAGTTTCAGAGATATTAAAGTTATCCGAGGGAATGAAACAGTGGCTACTTTTGATATGTACGATCTGCTGATTTATGGCAATCAATCCAGCAACATAAGACTGCGTTCCCAGGATATTATCAAAATTGCGCCCTATCATAATCGTGTTGAAATTGAAGGCGAAGTGAAACGTCCGGGCATCTATGAACTGAGAGGCAACGAAACGCTGCAGGATCTGATCGTTTATGCCGGTGACTTCACCGACCAGGCTTATACCGATCGTATTAAAGTAATCGGCAATACACCCAAACAGAAGAAGATCTCCGACGTAAAAAAGGGTTATTTTGATGATTTTATTATTGATAACGGAGATGCAGTCACTGTCGGAAAAATACTGGATCGCTTCACCAATAAAGTTGAGATCAAAGGAGCCGTCTTCCGCCCGGGCGAATATGCCCTTAATGATACCACCTCGTTATATTCGCTTATTCAGCGGGCTGACGGGCTGCAGGGTGATGCCTTTATGAACCGGGGTATTATCTATCGTGAACGGCCGGATTACACCATTGAGTCGATCGCCTTTAACCTGCGCGAGTTGATGCGTAATCCACAAGCTAATGATATTCTTTTAAAGAAAGATGATGTCGTCAACATCTCTTCTATCTTTGATATGAGAGAGAACTATACGGTCGATATTAAAGGGCCTGTTCAAAAGCCAAATGAATATGAGTTTGCTTACGGCATGACCTTAGAAGATCTTATTTTTAAGGCCGGAGGTTTTAAACAGTCAGCCGCCCCTTACCGTGTTGAAGTGGCCCGGCGTATTAGGGATCTGGATAACCAGACTGAGATTAAAACCCAGCTTGCTGATATCAGAACCTTTGATGTAAGTGAGGATCTTACGCTTAGCAAAGAGGGCGCCAGCTTTGAACTACAGCCCTTTGATCATGTTTATATTCGTACCCTGCCCAACTACGAAGCACAAAAAGAGATTTTTGTAGTGGGAGAAGTAAAATATCCCGGTAAATATACGCTTTCTTCTCGTAACGGGCGTATTTCCGATATTATTGAGCGCGCCGGCGGACTTACACCGGACGCCTATACTAACGGTGCAACACTCTTTCGGCGGCAGGAGTTTACCCAACAGGAGTCGCAGCAGACGCTGGCTAACGTAGAGGGAGCCACAGAAACACTTGCTCAAGAGGAATCTGAAAAAAATGAGAAGAAGTCTGCCCAGGTAGGTATTGAACTGCCGGAAGTATTAGAAAATCCCGGCTCTAAATATGACTTACTTCTGGAAGAAGGGGACTCACTTTTCGTGCCCACCAAGCTTGAGACTATCACCGTTGAAGGCGGCGTATTTTATCCAACTACGGTCCGCTACGAAGATGGCCGTTCATTTAAAGATTATATCACCGCTGCCGGTGGTTTTAATGACCTTGCCAAGGAAAAGCGCGCATATATTATTTATCCCAACGGGGATGTGAACCGGGCCAAACGATTTCTTTTCTGGAATCGCTTTCCGCCTGTTGAGCCGGGAGCTACCATTATTGTGCCGGAGAAAGATCCTGATGCCGGGATGTCTCCACAAGAGCGTATTGGCATCCTGTCGGCTATCGTCTCCACCGCTGCTCTGATTACAACAACTATTGTTCAGATAAGTCGTTAACGGTTAACACAACCGTGGATACATTAAGCATAGAGCCTGCAAATAATCTTGATGAGCTGCTCACCTCTGGTTCCGTCACTACGGGCGGAATCTCTTCATCGACGTCCGGCATTGTACCCCTACCAATATTATTATATTAAGGGCAAAGTAACCAACCGGCCTGATAAGGTATCCGCCCAACCTTTCCTGTTATCTTCTCCTTCTATTTTATATTTTAAATTTTTTTACTATTTAACCTTAGTAAAGACTATAATAATGCCTTACCGGTTGAATTCTATGGTCAAATAAGTTCCATAATATGAAAATACCAATTGGCTAATCAAGCCCAATCCATGGCGAGGCCCTCGAGAATTGGAGACCTTGTTGATGGTGTGGAACGGATTTAATGGATTCCAGACGCTCGCGGCCATAACCAGTAAAACTCATTAATACACATAACGAATCATAACTATTCAGTTGTAGCCTTTAATGGAAACAGCACTTCTTTTGCAAAGTATTGGGGACAGCTTTGAGACCTTTATTCGAAATATCCGCATCATCGATATTTTCGATATTACCATCATCAGCTTCTTTCTCTATGTCGTACTTAACTGGCTGCGTCAAAGTGCATCACGGCGCATCTTAATAAGTTTTTTCCTCATCCTTAGCCTTTACTTTATTGCTCGCTTCAGCGGTATGTATCTTACTGAGCGACTAATTGAGATACTCTTCATTATTATTTTTATTGGCGTTGTGGTAGTATTTCAGTCAGATATGCGAAGAATCATCGACCGTATTGGCAACTGGAAACTCTTCCGAAAATCGGAATCACAATCAACTGATATTGCTACCAGCATCATCACTGAAGCCGCAATATCGATGGCCAAACAGCGTACCGGTGCGCTGATCGCCATTCGTGGACGCGAAGACTGGAGCCGGCATATTCATGGCGGTATCGGCCTGAACGGTGATGTTACTATCCCGCTGCTGCATAGCATCTTTAATACCAAAGCACCCGGCCATGACGGCGCCGTTCTGTGTGAAGGCGGCCGCGTCCTAAAGTTCGGTGCCCACCTGCCCTTATCCACTAACCTTTATAAGATGTCGGTAGGCGGTACGCGCCATACGGCGGCGCTGGGCCTCTCCGAACTATGCGATGCCTTACTCATTGTGGTTTCGGAAGAGCGCGGCACTATTAGCATTGCCAAAGACGGGCAAATAACACAACTGGAATCGGGGAGCGACCTTAAAAAACACCTTGACGATTTCTGGGGCAAATATTACAGCTCCGACTCCTCCTCATTTAAACATTGGTGGAGACGCCGCAGCATGCGAACGGCCCTTGCCTCAATAACTTTGGCCTTTATTCTGTGGCTTGCCCTGGCCTATTCTTCCGAAACGGTTTACCGTACCTATGCACTGCCCATAGAATATCGCAATCTTGAATCCACCCGTTATGCCCTGCAGGATTCTGTACCGCTCAAGTCGCGGGTGACGCTCTCCGGCTCCGAACAGGCTTTCCGCTCTTTAGATCCCTCACAGCTGGCCATATCATTTGATTTATCCTCGGATGATATTGAGGACAACCAGCTGGAAATCGACGGAAGCGATATTAACCTGCCCGCTGACTTGTCCTTTGTGGAATCGGTACCTCCGGCCCTGCAACTTTCTACCCGACACTTCATTGCCAAAGAGCTTCCCGTCAAGGTACCGGTAAAAGGTTCACTGCCTAAAGGACTCCAGTTGGTTTCCATACGCTCCACACCCGTTCACATCTCTGTGCTGGTAGATACCACTGCCGCAGAGTCCGCTGATTCACTTGCTACTGAAACCGTCAATTTGGATAACATTAAAGAATCCACTACGATAAAAAAGAAACTCAAAGTGCAGGACAAGTCTCTTAGGCTACGCGGTAAAAAATCTATTAAAGTGAAAGTCACACTCGAAGTGCGTAAAAGTAATTCATAATTTAGGTAACCTTAATAGCGTTATACCATCTCATTTCAGTTAAAATCCGTAATCGAATCCATTGATATGCGAACCTTAGCCTTATTTCTCTCTCTGTTTATTATAGCAGGCGCCACTTATGCTCAGGAAAACCAGACCATCACCATTAATTCCCGGGCGTCGGTTGAAGTACCTGCCGATCGCATCGCTTTTAATATCCAAATTAATGCCGAGGCAGACGGCCCACAGGAAGCTTTTGATTTACAAAAGAAGAGAGAACAGATGCTTATTGAGCTGTTGAAAAAGCATCAGATTAAAGAAGAGAACATACAGTTTGATCCTATTTCTATATCAAAGATCAACCAACATCGCAAAGAAGTTGAACAGAAGATCCGTACCCGGCAAGAAGTAACGCTCAGCATCACCGACTTCAGCAAATACGAGCAAATTCAGCTTAGCCTTATCGACAATGGGTTTGACGAATTTAACGGACAGTTCAAATCTTCTGAAGCGGAACAAGCCCGCGATGATGCGCTTATCGAGGCACTGGAAGAGGCTCGCCGAAAGGCTGAGCTTATTGCCAACCAAAGCGGACTGACACTGAAAGGCGTCAAAAGTATTGACTATTCAAACCATGCAGGCCCGCGGCCGGTCGCAATGAGGGATTATGTTGCCACCGCCAAGGAGTCCAATAGCATGATTAGTGAATATGACCAAACTGTGAGTATTTCAGCTGCTGTTAGCGTGCAGTATCACTTCGGAAACACCACCGAATAATCCGGATTATCTGTGCTCCAAATAATCCAGCACCATTTGGACGCCCTCTTCCGGTGAAATATCAGTTGTATCTATACGCAGTTCAGGATCTTCGGGCTCCTCATAGGGATCACTGATGCCCGTAAAGTTATCAATTGCTCCTTTTCGGGCCTTCGCATATAAGCCTTTAACGTCACGTTCTTCACAGACCTCCAGCGGTGTAGACACATGTATTTCCACAAAGTCTTCGCACATATCGCGGACAAAATCGCGTGCCTCTCGGTAGGGTGAGATAAAGGATCCGATCACAAACACGCCGTGCGCTTGCAGACGACTGGCAATATATCCTACGCGCTTGACATGCGCATTACGTTCCTCTTTGCTGAAACCCGTAGAAGGGAATATCTCCCGAATAGCATCTCCGTCCAAATGCTCCACGCGGTAGCCGCGCTCCTTCAGAGCAGGATAAACTTTCTCGGAAATCGTGCTTTTACCCGATCCCGATAGCCCTGTGAACCAGAGAACGGCGGGTTTTAAGTTGTTTTTTTGTTCCGACATCTGTAAATAATATTAATCGTTTATTATAAACTATTTGTGTTTGGCCTAATCTAATTTAGTACTCGAGTTTTGATGCTAAATAGATTCCGCATAATTGCGATATTTAGAAGTTAATACTCTCATCATCTAATCCAATAAGAAAACCATCGTTTTTCAGGGTCGGCTTGTTGTACTTCAACGGAGAAAAATGAGCTCCTTCTCGTGCCGAATAGCGATATACGCAGTCACCGGCCGCAACATCCCACTCCATCGTTGGACCCATGCGCGGATAGATATCGGCCTTCCCTTCGGCTACCAGGCAAAATTTAATAGAACTTCCGGCCGGAATTGTTTTGGTTACCGTCAATCCCTTCTTCTTCAATTCGCTGATCAGATCATCGGATCCGTGTGAGCGACTCTGTACAGCGGTCAATTCCCCGGCGGCATTTCCATTTTCCGAGTAGATTCGCACCGATTCATCTTTTCCCTTCTGTTTGAAAGCGCCCTCCTCTTTTGTGGCATAGTACATGGTCTCTTTGTCGGGTACATAAACTACGCCAAGCACCGGATTTCCATCTTCAATCAGGGCAATATTAACGGTGAATTCACCATTCTTTTTGATAAACTCTTTCGTGCCGTCCAGTGGATCTACGATCCAGAATTTGCTCCAGTTACGGCGAGACTCATAATCGGGGATGCCCGACTCCTCGGAAATAACGGGCGTCGCAGGATCGATCTCTTGCAGCGCATCAATGATGATGTGATGAGCCGCCAGATCAGCTTTTGTCAGCGGGGACTCATCCTCTTTATGCATAACCTCTATCTCATCGCTATAAAACTCAAGTATAGCTTCTCCTGCTTCTTTAGCCGTGGCAATAATTTTTTCCAGCATCCGTATTTATTCTATTCTTCAGTTAGGATTGTTCTTTTCAGAGCGACAAAGATACTAAAAAATATCTCCGATTGAAGATATTTTTATAACAGCAGATCTAAAAAGAATGGGTTGTAAATAGGATCAACCCTTCTTAAATGGGATAGAGGAAAAGCCCAAATCCGGTAATGAGCAATGACCTGCTTCGGTAACTTAGAAAGGCCAGATTATAGGAACGAGTACAATCGTTATAATGCCCACCATCAAATTCAGCGGCAGGCCGATTTTAGTAAAATCAGTAAACTTATATCCGCCCGGACCATAAACCATCAGATTCGTTTGATAGCCAATAGGGGTTGAAAAACTGGCAGAGGCCGCCATGATAATAGTCATAACAAAGGGCATATAGTCAACCCCAAAGGAGGTGGCCAAAGAAATGGCGATGGGAAAGACGAGCACGGCTGCGGCATTATTAGTGATCATCTCAGTAAGGATCCAGGTGGTTAGGTAAATGCCCGTTAACGCCAGGTGTGGATTTGATTTGACAAAGCCCAACGCCCCTTCTGCCAGTACCGTCGCGGCACCGGTGTATTGCATGGCATTGCCGATGCCCAAAGAAGCCGCAATAACCAACAGAACAGACCAGTCGATATAACTTTTAGCATCCGCCGCACGACAGCTTTTCGTCAGTATCATCAGGCCGGCGGCCAGAAAAGAGGCCTGAAACATAGAAAGAATTCCAAAAGCTACCGTGCCAACCATGAGGGCCAACACAGACCATGCCATAGCTGATTTTTCGTAGTTCGGCGGTTTGTAGTCAGTAATGCCGCTTATTAAATAATAGTCTGTAGAGTTCTTATACTGCTGCAAAAAGTTAGGATTGGCCTCCAGCAGCAGAGTATCTCCTGTGCGCAGCTCAATATCCCCTATCTTCTCCTTTATGCGCTCCCCGTTGCGCGCAACCGCCAATACGACAGCATCATAAAGGTTCCGGAACTGCCCCTTTCTGATCGTTCGGCCGTTAATAGGGTGGGTATGTGAGACTACGGCTTCTATCATCAAACGCTCCCTTCTTGTGGAATCCAGTTTAAACAGCTGGTCTGTCGCGGGGCTCAGTCCTTTTATACGCTGCAGATCAACTATAGAGTCCACGATACCTGTAAAAATAAGCCGGTCTTTTGGCAGTAATCGGATCTCCGGATCAACAGCCCCCAGGATCTGATCATCACGATAAATTTCAACAAGGTACAAACCCGGCAGGCTTCGCAGTCCGGCCTCTTCCACCGTTTGTCCGTCCAGCCGGCTGTCTTTATCCACCAGCATTTCGATGGTGTATTCCCGCGGGTCTTTAAAAGTATCAAACCCGGATCCTCGGGTCGGCAGCAGCTTCCGGCCAAAAATTGCGAGGTAGATAAATCCGGCAATAGCTGCGGGAATACCGATATAGGCCGGTTCAAAGATACCGAGCGAAACCGATTTTTCCTGAATAAGCAGCCCGTTTACAATCAGGTTAGTGCTGGTACCAATGAGCGTACAGGTGCC
>DATGUX010000358.1:0-3067 GCA_035300985.1 Fodinibius sp. | reverse complement strand
ACGGGGCTATCAAACACCATGCTGGGGCTGCTTACCACCCTGCCGCTCATTGCCTTCGGCCTTATCTCTTCGCTCACCCCGCTGGCCACCCGGCGCATTGGCATTGAGGGAACCATTGCCGCTGCTCTGGTATTGCTTAGCGGCGGATTGCTGCTTCGGGTTATTCCCATGAATGCAGCCCTATTCGGCGGCACACTGCTGGCCGGTATTGCTATTGCCCTTGGCAATGTACTGCTCCCCGGCATCGTAAAGCGCGACTTCCCCAATCATACCGGCGTCATGACCAGCGTGTATTCGGGGGTTCTGGGGCTTGGTTCTACCCTTGCCGCAGGCATCAGTGTGCCCCTGGCCTTTAATTTTAACTGGGGCTGGCACTGGGCACTTGGCGCCTGGGCTGCGGTTTCAGTCTTTACCTTCTTTCTGTGGATGCCCCAGCTTAAAGATTTGACCCTTCCCAAACACAAAAAAAGCTTCCGACAGTCGCTAAAAGATCTTGGAAATTCCAAGAACGCCTGGTATGTCGCCCTTTTTATGGGACTGCAATCACTGGCCTTTTATGTGATCCTGGCCTGGCTTCCGGAGATACTTCAGGATCGCGGCCTCAGCGCCGCAACGGCCGGATGGATGCTCTCCCTTTCGCAGGGAATGGGCGTGCTGGGATCTATTATGCTGCCCTTTTGGGCTGGACGACTAAAGGATCAGCGAAAGCTTATTTGGCTTCTTTTGGTAATAGAGTTTATAAGTCTGTTTGGCTTGCTTAGCCCTGAACCTTATTTAGTTGAGCTGTGGGTTTCCCTAATCGGCTTCTCACTGGGTGGCAGCTTTGGGCTTGCGCTACTTCTTATCGTCTTACGTTCGCCCGATACCGAAACGGCTACGGAGCTTTCCGGCATGGCCCAATCTATTGGCTATCTGCTGGCGGCAACAGGCCCCATCATCTTTGGAGCCCTGCATGACCTTAGCAAAAACTGGTTCATTCCCCTGCTCTTTTTGTTTGCTATTGCTATTTGCAAACTTCTGATGGGGCTTGGCGCAGCCCGTCCGCAACAGCTTGACTGATTATTTGTTGCTTATGCCACTAATCAATATTACCAATTAGCAGGAACCATCTGCACTGTATATATTGAGCATCATTTTAAATAATAATTTATTGACGTACTCTAACCATATGAATACAGATACAGTCACTTTGTGGAAAGTTGATGCCTCCCACTCCGAAGTACAGTTTAAAGTTAAACACTTAGTTATTTCCACCGTTACCGGAAGCTTTAATTCTTTCAGCGGAACGGTAGAACCAGGTGAATCCGGCTTTGAAGACGCATCCATTGCTTTTGAGGCGGATATCGACAGTATTTCTACCGGTGACAAAGACCGGGACGATCATTTGAAGTCGGAAGATTTCTTTAATGCTGAAGACTATCCCAAGCTTAGCTTTAAGTCAACTTCTTTTGAAAAAATGGCGGACTCCAATTACAAAATGACGGGTGATATTACCATCGCCGGCAATACCAATGAAATAACACTGGATGTCGTTCATGGCGGCATTGCAATGGGGCCACAGGGAAATACCCGCGCCGGTTTTGATATCAATGGAACAATCAACCGCAAAGAACTGGGACTAACCTGGAGTGCGGTAACAGAGGCAGGAAATATTGTCGTTAGCGATGAGGTAACCCTCCAGATAAGCGTTCAGCTGGTCAAAGGCTGATGCAGTTATCAATAAACCGGTAACAGACAAAAAATCTTATCGCGAACGCGGGAAATAGCTCCCGCGCTTTTGTTATGAACCTCAGATAAGTGAACAAAATCCGGATTTTGGGATTCTATCCCACCGGCCCATCATTCACCACCTTGATTTATTATGGCGCCTCATAATTGGGCGCCATTTCCATATCAGGCCACTTTTACCTGAACCTTCTTCCCTTTCACCCGGTTCTGGTTCATAAACTTAATCACCTTCTCTACATAACGACCCTGTATATCCACAAAAGAATGGTGGGGATAGATATCTATATTACCGATAGTATTACCGGGAATATCCGATTCATTGGCAATGGCTCCTACCAGATCGCCGGGATAGACGTTATTTTTCTTACCCACATTAAAGTGCATTTTTACCAATTCGGAATCATCGTAATTACGGGGCTTTTCATCATTCTCCTCCGTTTCTTGCGAAGAGGAAGCCATCTTGAGCAGGGCTCCGGCAAGCTCAATGGTCGTAAAACGATCATCGGCAAAGGCCTCAACTTGTTCAATAAAAGGACGCAGGTTTCCCTTTTCCAGCACATCCACAACATCATCCATCCGTCCGGCAATGCGCGATTTTTGCACATCGGCCACAGAAGGAAGCGCCAGCGGATTTAATCGATTCTTAATCTGCTTTTCGATGGTGCGCAACTGTTTCCTTTTACTTTTAGTCGTAAAGGTAATGGCCATGCCTGAACGTCCGGCCCGGCCTGTTCGACCAATACGGTGTACATAATATTCCGGATCCTGTGGAATATCATAATTAAATACCGCTTCGATATCGTTGATATCGAGTCCGCGCGCGGCTACGTCGGTTCCCACCAGGATATCAATGGATCCGGACCGAAATTTGGCCATTACGCGATCGCGCTGGTTTTGATTTAGATCACCGTTAATAAAGTCGGTTGCATAACCGCGGGACCGCAGTTTGCGGCTTACCTTCTCGGTCTTCCGCTTGGTATTACAAAACACCAGGGCCAGCTTAAAATCATTAATATCCATAAAGCGGCCAATGGCTTCGGTCCGCACCGAGTCGCGCACTTCCACTGCATACTGCTCAATATTGGGCGCCGTCACCTTCTTCCGCTCAATGGCAATGGTCTGCGGCTGCTCCATATACCGCTTCATGATCTTGCGAATGCCTTTCGACATTGTTGCTGAAAACATGATGGTCTGTACCGGCTGGTTCGCATAAGAAAGAATCTGTTCCATATCATCCCGGAAGCCCATATTCAGCATCTCATCAGCCTCATCAAAGACCACGCGCTGCAGGTGATCCAGCTTCATTGTTCCACGGCGCAGGTGATCGATTGTTCGGCCG